>JAYEGD010000249.1:0-9395 GCA_034658915.1 Campylobacterota bacterium
AATATGAGCATAAAAATGTTATTAGTGTTATCGGTAATTGGTGTTTTTGTTAGTGGTTGTACTAGATGTAGTACTTGCCATACAGTTGTTAAGAGTAAACCTAAAACTCTTAAACATAAGTGTGCAGAACCAAAAAAAGTTATAGTAGTTTCACAAGATTATTATGAACCAACTTATGGTTGTTGTAGTCACTAATCTAAGGAGATTATATGTTAAAAAAATATTTTGTACTAATTTTGATATTAGTATCTATGATAAATGCATCTGAAACTATAATTGATAACTCTGGTGTTGTTATGGTTAATCCAGAGCTGAAAAAAAATAATGTGATATTGTTATCTGTTACAGGTCAAGGTGTGTCGCCTGAAACTACAATTTCACCTGCACAAGCTTACGCTCTTGCAAAGCGAGCAGCAATTGCAGATGCTTATAGACAATTAGCAGAAAAATTACGTGGTGTAAAGGTTGAAGGTCGTGATTATATTAAAAATATGATTGTAAAGCGTTCTGAGATTAGAACATGTGTAAGCTCAATTATACGTAATACAGAAATAGTTGAAACTCGTTTTCAAGATGGTATGTGTGAGGTTGAAATGGAGTTAAATATAGTGGGTAAAAAGTGGTATAAAACCTTAGCTGGACTTTAACAATAAAATATTACATCTTTTTGGTATAATGTTTTTAAGCGAAGGATTTATCTCCTAGCTTAACTATTTATCCAAGGAGGGATGATATGAAAAATATTGTTTTAGTTTTAGGTTTACTTTTAGCTATAGTTAACATGAGTGGCTGTGCAAAAGTTAAGTGTTATGACTGTGGAGAACAGGAAACTGTTGTCGAAAATGTTGTTGTGAGTACAGATATGATTGAATGTGCAAAACCAACAAAAGTCATGGTTTATACAACTACATGTGAAAGTGATTGTGATTATCCAGTTACAACTAGAAAAGATAGTTGTTGTAATTATGGAGGTAGCTGTCATGAATAAGTTGCTATTATCTTTAATTTTTACATTATTAAGTGCTAATTTATACGCCTTAGATAGTTATTATAAAATTAATACAAATGTGTCTGATGCAGGTATAGTAAATCAGTTTGTTAGTTCAATGTCTGATCAACTAACTCAGAATAAAGATATTGATAATATTTCAGGAACACACATAGCAATAACTTCTTTTGTAAATATAGATAATTTTGATAAAACATCAAAATTAGGAAATATTGTTACAGAGAATCTAATTCATGAGATGCAAATTCGTGGATATAAAATTATTGATTATAAAACTCGAAAGGGTATTAAAATAGATAAGCAAGGGGATTTTATTTTTAGTAGAGATATTAAAAATTTAACTCAAAGTTTAAAAATCAATTATGTATTGTCTGGTACATGTACTAATTACATGGGTGGAATTGTTATTAATGCAAGAATTGTAGATTTAAAAACTCATCTTGTATTATCTACTGCACAAATCATGATCCCTAAAAAATTAGTAAATAAAATCAACCATAAACCTAAAAAAATTATTAATTTTGTTGCTAAGCCAATCTTAAAAAAGGTTGAGCCTGCATCTATTGAATTAACTCAATAGATATTACAAAAAAATATTTTGAAAAGAATATTATATTTAATTTTTTTTATTCATTTTAACTTGATAGCTGAAATATATATTTTCAGCTATCAATCAAGTAACTCAAACTATATTAATCTATCTGAATCTTTCAATATCTCAAAATCAATGACACCTATTAAAATTTCAAAATACTCTCTTCCTTTAATCTTAGAAAATAAAAATAGTAGTGAAGTACATAATATATTTTCTAAAAATAAAGATAAAATTTTAGAGTTTCTTTTCAAGTATGGAATAGATGTTAAATCATCATCATATACTAAAAATCTCATTACATCTTCATCAACAAATCTTACTTTTAAATCATCATACATTAATGTAAATCAAACAACATCTTTTACAGAAATAAGGTTAATTCAAATAGAGTATTAGTCTAGTATTGTGATGAAATGTAAAAATATTTATTTGCGATGTATTAAACTTAGATTTATTATATTTTATATACTTTACTTTAAATTAATATTTAAAAAGATAAAGTGTACATACATATACTGTGAGGAGTATAATATGAGTACGCTTACAATTCGTAAAAATTTTAATTTTGATAAAGAGCTTGTTGATAAAGTGTCAGAAATTATCAAAAAACGAGATAAAAATTTCACTCAAGTTTTAACAAGTTATTTTCAAGCAATTGTTAAAGAGCCAAATACTATTGATATTATTGAACACCAAGCACATCAGAGAACAGGTGGTTTTATAGGTATGCTTGATGGTAAAATAGGGGATCAAGATTATAAAGATATGAAAAGTGATTATTATGCTAATATTTCTTGATGCAAATATCTGTTTAGATCTTCTTGATACTACTAGACCTACATCAAAAAAATCCATAAATTGGTATCTGAAACATAAAGATGATACAGACTCTTTATTTTACTTTTCTGGTGATTTTATCACTACTTTTTATTATATTCTTACAGAAAAAAGAAAACATAACCCAAAAGATACACTGTTAGCTATAGATGCACTAGGTGATGAAATAAAACCTCACTACATACTACACAATGATTTTATTGGAGCAAAAAATCAATTTTTAGATGATTTATTTAATGATTTTGAAGACTTAATCATATTAAATAGTGCGAATAGATTAGATTGCGACAAGTTTATTACAAATGATAAGCAATTACAAAAATTAAATAATTATTTAGATATAGAGATAGTATCACCATAACTTGCTTTTTGCTTCAAAGATTATAGATACACAGAGGACTTACCCTTAAATATTAGCGTTTTTTAATCAACAATTTTGTACAATATGCGACATTAAAAAGAGGTACGCTTAATGAAATTAGCTATTGTTGAAGATGATATAAATATGCGTAAATCATTAGAGATTGCTTTTAGTGATTTTGATGAGTACGAAGTTGTCTCATTTAAAAATGCCAAAGATGCTTTGAAGAAGTTAGACTCTACTTTTGACTTGATAGTTACAGACATTAATATGCCTGGAATAGATGGAATAGAGTTCATAAAAGAGTTGGACTCAAAATTTGAAGTTATTGTAATGACAGGAAATGCCACTTTAACTCGTGCAATTGAGTCTATTCAGCTAGGTGTTAAAGATTTTTTATTGAAACCGTTTGAAATAGAGACATTAGTAGATGCAATAAAACGCTCAAATAAGATTCAAAAAGTAACATCATCAAAGAGTCAAAAATCTACTAAAAAAAGTGAAAATGTTGGATTTATCGCAACATCTCCAAAGCTAGAAGTTTCACTTAAATTAGCTTCAAAAGCAGCGGCTAGTGATGCAACAATAATGCTTCTAGGCGAGAGTGGAGTTGGTAAAGAGGTTTTTGCTTCATACATACATAAAAACTCAACACGAAATGGCAAGCCTTTTATTGCAATTAATATGGCTGCAATTCCTGAAAATTTAATAGAGAGTGAACTTTTTGGTTTTGAAAAAGGTGCATTTACAGATGCACAAGCTGCTAAAAGTGGTCTTTTTGAACAAGCAAATGGTGGTACACTATTTTTAGATGAAATTGCAGAGATGCCATTTTCACTGCAAGCAAAACTTCTTCGCGCACTTCAAGAAAGAGAAGTGCAACGACTAGGTTCATCAAAAAAAATTAAAATAGATGTAAGAGTAGTTAGTGCAACAAATGCTAACATAGAAGAGAAGATTGAAAACAGTGAATTTCGTGAAGATTTGTACTACAGACTAAATACAATTCCTATTAATATTCCACCACTAAGAGAGCGTGTAGAAGAGATTTTACCAATTGCTGAAGCTATACTAGATGAGAATATTAAAAAGTATAATTTTGAAAAAAAGTTTTTTAATGAAGACGCAAAAGCACAACTTTTAGAGTACAGATGGCCAGGGAATATTAGAGAGTTAATATCTGTAGTTGAGCGAAGTGTAATTTTAAGTGACTCAGATGTTATAGATAGTGATGTGCTATTTTTACAAAGTAGAGGACTAAAAAAGAAAAAACGCTCTATTAACGATATGGAAAAAGAGCTGATTGAAGAGATACTAAATGAGCATGATGTGGATGAAGCATCAAAACTGTTGGGAATGTCAAAAGCAGCTTTAAATAAAAAAATAAAACTGTATGACTTGTAAAGAATCAAACTTAAAGTAAAGGAAATAGATGAAAAAATATAACGTAGCAGTAGTTGGTGCAACTGGTGCAGTAGGTGAAGAGATTTTAACAATTTTGAGTGAAATTGACTTTCCAATTAATAACATTGTACCTCTTGCTAGTAAAAATAGTGTTGGAAAAATGGCAATATATGATGAAAAAGAGGTTCCAATTAAAGAGCTTACTCATGCTGTTTTTAAAGAAGAGGGTATTGAAATTGCACTTTTTAGTGCTGGAGGCTCTATCTCTAAAGAGTTTGCTCACTCAGCGGCTGAAGCTGGTGCAGTTGTAATTGACAATACTAGTCACTTTAGAATGGATGAGAATATTCCACTAGTAGTTCCAGAAGTTAATCCTCAAGACATTGCAAAGTGGAGTGAGACAGGGATTATTGCAAACCCTAACTGCTCTACAATTCAGATGGTGCAGGTGTTGAAAACTCTTGATGAAGCGTATGATTTACTTCGAGTAGATGTAAGTACATATCAAGCAACTTCAGGTGGTGGTAAGAGTGCTATGGAGGAGTTGGTTTCGCAAATGCAAGACTTTTTCGCCTTTAAATTGGACGATAGTGAGCATAAAGCTTTTCCACATCAAATAGCTCTTAATGTTATTCCTCAAATTGATCTATTCATGGAGAATGATTACACGAAAGAGGAGATGAAAATGGTTAATGAGAGTAAAAAAATTCTTCACAAAAACATTGCACTCTCTGCAACTTGTGTAAGAGTTCCAACTCTTAGAGGTCATGCAGAAGCATTAACATTGACATTTGATAGTGCGGTAGATGCAAGCGAAGCAAGAGAGCTGTTAGCAAAGGCTGAAAACATTGTTGTTTTGGATGACCCATCCAATAACCTTTACCCAATGCCAGCTGCTTGTGTAGATAAAAATGAGACTTTTGTAGGTAGAATTAGAAATGACTTATATTCAGAAGAGATTTTACATATGTTTGTTGTTGCTGACAATCTAAGAGTAGGGGCTGCTACAAATGCAGTTAGAATTGCCCAAAAATGGGTTGAAATGCAAGAAGGATAATGGTTATGTTAGAGAGAATTTTTGAAAGTAGCATGTGGAATAGTAGGTTATTTACAATTTTTGCTGTTGTTTTTTCACTTTTTGGCGCAATTATACTTTTTATTATCGGCTCGTTAGATATCTGGGAGATGGTTAAAATGATGTATAGTGTTTTGTTTGAACACGCACATCCAGAGCATTTTCACGAAGATGTTGTCGGTAACATCATAGGTGCGATTGACTTGTACTTAATTGCAATTGTGCTTCTTATTTTTGCATTTGGTGTTTATGAGCTGTTTATCTCTAAAATAGAGCCTGCTGAAAAAAACAGTAGTGGTGTTTTAAACATACACTCACTAGATCAACTTAAAGACAAAGTTGCAAAAGTAATTGTAATGGTTTTAGTTGTAAACTTTTTTCAAAGAGTTCTACATACTCACTATGATGGTGCGTTGGAGATGTTATATTTTGCAGCCTCTATATTTTTACTCGCCTTGGCGTTATATTTTTTACATAAAGGGGATCATTAATTATGATATTTATAGATGCATGTTTTCGCAAACCAACAAAACACACTCCAATTTGGATGATGCGCCAAGCAGGACGATACCTACCAGAGTATATGAAAGTAAGAGAGCAAGCTGGTAACTTTTTAAACCTTTGTCACAATCCACCACTTGCTTGTGAAGTGACTATTCAACCAATTACAAGACTAGATGTTGACGCTGCTATTTTATTTAGTGACATATTGGTAGTTCCTAATGAGATGGGAATGGAGTTAGAGTTCATTAAAGGTTTTGGTCCAAAGTTTCCATCTCCACTAAAGACTCAAGAGGATTTAGACTCTTTGTTAGTTGAGGGTGCTGCTGAAAAGTTGAGCTATGTTTATGATACAATCAAGCTTGTTCGCAAAGAGTTATCTGATGATAAAGCCTTAATTGGTTTTACGGGGAGTCCATGGACACTTGCAACTTATATGTTAGAGGGACAAGGTACTAAAACTTACGCAATTGTTAAGAAAAAAATTGCAACAAATCCTGAGTATATGCACTCGCTACTTTCAAAAATAACAGTAGTAGTTAAAGAGTATTTAGAGAATCAAATTAAAGCAGGTGTTAATGCTGTTCAAATTTTTGATTCATGGGCTAGTGCATTAGAAGAGGATGCATTCTTTGAGTTTAGCTGGAAATATATGGTAGAGATTGCTGAGCATATTAAAGAGAAATATCCACACATTGCGGTACTTATGTTTCCAAAAGGAGTTAGTGGTTATTTAGATAAAATTTACGGAAATTTCGATGTTTTTTGTGTAGATTGGTCAACTCCAATAGAGCTTGCAAAAGAGAAGTTGGGCGCTAAGTATGTTCTTCAAGGAAATATGGAACCGACACGTCTCTACTCAAAAGAGGCAACTAAAAAAGGTGTTGAGCATATCATAGATGTTATGGGAACAGATGGTGGTCATATTTTCAATTTAGGTCATGGAATGCTACCAGACTTAGACCCTGAGAATGCAAAATATTTAGTAGATTTAGTTCACAGTAGCACAACCAAATAATGAAGTGTATCTTTGGTCCTATTAACTCACGCCGTTTTGGTGTGAGTTTAGGGGTGGATTTGTCGCCATCAATTAAACAGTGCAATTTTGATTGTTTGTATTGTGAATTGACTCCTCAAAAAGCTATAAACAGACAAGAAGATGTAGTACATGTAGATGATATTTTTAGTGAGTTACAAAGTGCAGTAAAAGAGCATAATAACATTGATGTAATTACATTCACTGCAAATGGTGAGCCTACAATGTATCCCTATTTAAAAGAGCTTTTAGAAAAAACAGATGAGATAAAAGGAGATATTTCCACTCTTATTTTATCAAACTCAACAGGTCTTTTAAATAGAGATAGTTACAATACACTCTTAAATTTTGATGAAGTAAAACTCTCTTTAGATGCAGTATCGCCAGATGTTTTTAAAAAAATAGATAGAGCGCATTGTGAGATAAAAATAGAAGATATCGCAAACAAAATTGTACAGTTTTCAAAAGAGTTTCAAGGCAAACTATATATTGAAATTCTATTTGTTAAAAACATTAATGACTCACAAAAAGAGATTAAAAAGCTCTCAGATTTACTTCTACATGTAGAGGCTTTAAGAGTAGATATTGGCACAATAGACAGACCCCCTGCATACAATGTTAAAGCACTCACTTTTAATGAGTTGCTAGAAGTTGCAAATATGTTTGAGCCATCTTTACCAATTCACATTGCATCACATAAAAATATTGATGTAAAGCCATCGAGTTACACAAAAGATGAAATTTTAAATACACTATCGAAGCGACCTCTAAGTAAAAATGACATAGATATTTTGTTTGATAATGACTCTAAAAAGTTACTAGATAAGTTGCTAAATCGCAAAAAAATAGAGATTAAAAATAGCGGAAGCGTAAGCTTTTACTCAAAGGTTAACAGATGAAAAAGTACTTTTTATTAGTTATTGTTGTAGCTCTTTTTAGTGGTTGTGTCACAAAACGTGGTATTTCACTGCGTTACTACAATGAATGCAGTGAGTATTACGATTTACAAGGCTATTACCACAAAGATTGCCCTGAAAGTGTAGTAGAGTTTCCAGAGATTTTACAAGATAATTTAGAGGGGAAAAAAGTCCCAACAAATGATGCTAATGAAAGACTTTTTTAGCCATTAATACCTTTTAATTCTTGACAACTCAAACATACACCATCAATGATTAGCTCACTACTGTTTATTTTGTATGAGCTGGTTGTTGCAACACTTTTTAAAACATTTTCAATATCTACTTTAATATCTATAAACTCATTACATGTAGAGCAAAGTAGATGAGCGTGAGGCTCTTTTTTTATCTCATATTTTGATTTTAAATTTGGTATTTTTAGCTCTTTTAAGATGTTTGCTTTAACCATTACATGTAGATTTTTGTAAAGAGTTGCAAGTGATATATTTGGAGAGACCTTTTTAACCTCTACATGTAAATCATCTATGCTTATATGACCTAAGCTGTGAGTTATTTCAAGTATGTGAACTCTTTGTAGTGTAACTTTTAAGTCACTATCTCTTAGTATATTTTTAAAATTCATATGCTATTATAGTGAACTCATTGTTAGTAGTTAATAAATATTATTACTTATTTATGCTACACTCACGCAAATAATAGTTATAAGGAAAACAAAAGTATGAAAATCATTACTCTAGGTGCATTAAGTACCACACTTTTATTAGCATCTCCATTAATGAAAGAGGCAACAAATGTAGGTTTAAAACCAATTCCTGCGTCAAAAACTGAGCTTATGAAGCTTATTGATAACCCTAAGAATCCTATCACTGCTAAAAAAGTTGAGTTGGGTAAAAAGCTATTTTTTGAACCACGTCTTTCAAAAAGTAATTTAATTAGCTGTAACACTTGCCACAACTTAGCTACAGGTGGAGTAGATGGCGTAGGTGCAGCTATTGGTCATATGTGGACTGCAAATCCTCATCATTTAAACTCTCCTACTGTCTATAATGCAGTATTTTTCTCATCACAATTTTGGGATGGTAGAGACCCAGATTTGGAGAAACAAGCACAAGGTCCAATCCAAGCAGCTCCTGAGATGGCAGCTACAAAAGAGCATGTTGTTAACACTGTTGTCTCTATGCCAGCTTATGTAGATGAGTTTAAAGCAGCTTATGGTAAAGATGTAAAGATTGATTTTGAAAAAGTTACAGACACTATTGCAACTTTTGAGAGAACTTTAGTTACACCATCAAGATATGATGCATTTTTAAATGGAGATGAAAAAGCTCTAAGTAAAGCTGAAAAAGATGGTCTTAAAACTTTTATTACTAAAGGTTGTGCATCTTGTCATAACGGTATTGCTTTGGGTGGAAACTTAAATGCATTTGAAATCACTGGAAAGTACTCACAACGTGACGTTGGAGATTTCAGAGGCAACAAAGCTGGACTTGTAAAAGTACCAACACTTAGAAACGTAACTGAAACTGCTCCATACTTTCACAATGGTGCAATCTGGAACTTAAGTGACGCAATTAAAGAGATGGGACGAATCCAATTAGGAACTAAAATTACTGACAAAGAAGCTGCATCTATTGTTACATTTTTTGGAGCATTAAACGGT
>JAYEGD010000250.1:0-2111 GCA_034658915.1 Campylobacterota bacterium
TTTAAAAGATTTATCTTCTGCGTTGAACTTCACTTAACGATGCTAGCATCGCCAAGCAAAGTTCGCCTTGAATCTAAACCTTTTAAATGTTGTTGAATATGTCATCTATTATGGTCAGGCACTTATTAAAGTTCTATCGCTTGTCCTAGTAAGTTATCAATGACAACTTCATTTGGTCCTTGTGGAAGATCATCTACAAGTTTTTGTGCAACAGCTTTAATTGCTTTAATTTGTTTGTCTGATTCTTGGTTTACAAGTATATTAACTACAATATTAAAAGGGTCTATTGCTAAATGTCTTTTAGCAACTCTTTGAGAGAGACTATACCATATAGTATCACCATTTCTTAGTTGAAGTTTTAGTGAACCTGTAAACGCATAACCACTATATACCCCAGCATCTTGGATAGTAGCTGTCTCTATAATTCCAGACATAATAGCATCTGCTGAAGTCATATCTGCTAGTTTGTCAAAGTTAAGTAGTCTAATGTGATCTGCTTTTTGAACGCCTACTTCATAGAGAGCTTTATCTATTTTTTGAGTAGATATTACAGAGTAGCCTTTCATCGCAATCAAATCATTTAGGTGTTGTCTAAAATAGTAAGCAATATTTGGGTACATACTCATATTTTGTATAGGTAGTACTGCAACTTTGAACATACCACTTTTTTTAATATTTTTTGCAAAAACTTCATCAACAAAAACTTCTCTATTTTCCTCATCTTGTGAAGCAATAGCTAAATTTATATTAACAATAAAAAGTAGAAGAATTAAGAGCTTTTTACTTAACATGAACATTTCCAACCTCTACATTGCTGTGACTGTTTTTACCAGTTGAGTAGTTGCTAACATCATTACTTCTACCACGAACCGTAATGTCTTTAACTTTACTTCTTGGTTCTACATAAACATTACCAATACTAATTGTACTCTCATCACTACTAGAGTCATTATGTATATTTTTTGATACATGGTCTATGTATATGTTTTTTCTTATATCATTGGTGGTTTTTTCTCTTTGCTCTTCCTCTTTTAGTCTTTCTAGTCTATCTTGTTCTACTTTGAATCTCTGTTTATAAAATTTAGAGTTGTAATTATTGTTAGGTTCTTGTTGCTCTTTTTGTACTCTTTGAGCCTCTATCTGTTTTGTTGTTTTTACTCTAGTCATTTTATTTTGTTTCATAATCTCTTGCATATTGACACTTTTTTTACCAACTAAGTCATACGTCAAGCCATTGTTAAAAATTATTTTTGCTTTTGAGTAGCTTTTTGAGTAGATAGTATCATACTCGTCTATGTTGTAACCATCATACGCTTCAATAAGTTTTCCATGTCTTAGTATGTAAACTTCACCACCAATCCAGCCGAACTTAGCGACTGGATATTCAGCAAATAAAGATACTGCTAATAGACAAATAACAATAAAGTGTTTCACTTTGAGTTATCTTTTTAGGTAGTTTAATTTTAAATGCTCAGATATTGCAAGTGCAGATATTTCAAATGCGTTGTGCAAAACCATCTCATCTGATGGAAACAACCAATACTCAATGTCTAAATCAAGCTCATACAGACCTACTTCTAAGCCATATTTATTATAAATTGTAAAAAGTATTTGAAATCTACTGCACTCTTTTCCAAAATATGTTCCCCAGTCCGTTAAACTTTTTTCTAATTGATCAATATTAACTATTTCGTATTTTAAGTTAAGTTGATCTCCTGGAACAAAATTTACAGCACCTTTTTGTGCATACAAGTCATCAAAAAGCATATCCTCAAAGCTATCAAGTAGTTTTGTACTCATGTGACCATAAGGAATACCTTGTGTAATATTAATGCTACTATATTGATTGACTGTCTTATAACTTTTGACAACATTCAACTCATTTTTCGCCGCACATCCCGTAAACATTAGTACCAATACTGGTATGAAAACAACCAATAGCTTCATCTTAATTCCTTCTATCAAAAAATTTACAAAACTACACTAAGTGCCTGACCATAATAGATGACATATTCAACAACATTTAAAAGGTTTAGATTCAAGGCGAACTTTGCTTGGCGATGCTAGCATCGTTAAGTGAAGTTCAACGCAGAAGATGAATCTTTTAAATG
>JAYEGD010000251.1:0-2107 GCA_034658915.1 Campylobacterota bacterium
TATATAATATTATTTATGCAATAATATCATAAAAGTGGTGGAGAGTTAATGGAAGAGCTGTTTTTAGAACTTCTCAAAGAGTATGGTTATGTAGTTTTATTTATATGGTCTATTGTTGAGGGTGAGTTAGGGCTAATTATGGCTGGGATTATGTCACATACAGGACATATGAATCTCTACATTGCTATCTTTGTGGCAGGACTTGGTGGCTTTATTGGAGATCAAATTTACTTCTATATTGGTCGATATAACAAAAATTTTATACAAAGAAAGCTACACTCTCAAAGACGAAAATTTGCTATTGCTCATCTACTGCTTAAAAAACATGGATGGCCAATTATTTTTGCACAGCGTTATATATATGGACTAAGAACAGTTATTCCTATGTCAATAGGTATAACCAAATATTCAGCGAAAAAATTCGCTATAATAAACCTAATTAGTGCGTGGTCATGGGCAACCATTACCATATTACCAGCGTGGTATTTTGGAGAGAGAATACTACATGTACTAGGTATTGCAAGAGAGTATTGGTATGTAGCAGTACCATTTGCAATAGTAGTTTTAGTACTAATTTACAGATATTTTACAATTTTAGAAAACAAACTTTTGGAGAAAAAAAATGAACGTAGAGTTAAAAGCACAAACAATAGCATCGATTGAAGCCGAACTTTTAATTGAGATACTTACACCTGAACTTCTTGAAAACCATCCTCACAAACACCTTTGTGAACGTGCTGGTTTTAAAGCAAAACAAGACACAATCAATGCAATGCACTCACACGCAAGACTTCTTGTAGGTGTAGATGAGTTAAAGCCAGACCTAATCAGAAGTGCAGTTGCAGTTGCAATAAAAGCAATTAAAAACTTTGGGTATAAAAGTGCAAAAATTGGCTCTTATGGACTTGAAAATGCTTCTGCTATCGTAGATGGCTTAATTTTAGGTCAATATAGTTTCAATGAGTATAAAAGCAAACATGATGAAGTTTTAATTAAAAATATTTACATCTCTAATGAAGATATTGATGATGAGAGCTTAGATTACGAGCTACTAGAGCAAGCTATTCACAATGCAACAATTATAGCAAATGCAACAAATATGAGTAGAGATATGGTAAACACTATACCTCATGACTTTACACCATCAACATTTGCATATATTGCTGAAGAGTTGGCACAGACTCATGAAGATTTAGAGTGTTTGGTTTTAGATGAAAATGCTCTAAAAGATGAGAATATGAATGCAATGTTAGCAGTTGGTCGAGCTTCTGTTCATAAGTCTCGTTTAATTCATCTGAGCTACAAACCAAAAAAACCTCAAGCAGTAGTAAGTTTAGTTGGAAAAGGTTTAACTTACGATAGCGGTGGATTAAGCCTAAAGCCATCAACTTCAATGGTAACTATGAAGATGGATAAAGCTGGTGGATGTGCAGTTATGGGTATGATGAAAGCAGTAAGTGAGCTAAACTTGGACATTGAAGTGCATGGTTTCATTGGTGGTGTTGAGAATATGATAGGTGGAGATGCTTACAAACCAGATGATGTTTTGGCATCAAGAAGCACAAAAACAATAGAGGTAAGAAATACAGATGCAGAGGGACGTTTAGTCTTAGCAGATGTTTTAGACTATGCACAAGAAAAAGTAAAAGCAGACTACATTTTTGACTTTGCAACGTTAACTGGTGCTTGTATGGTAGCTCTTGGTCAATACACAACAGGTGTAATGGGACATAGCAACAAACTTAAACATCAAATTTTTCAAGCCTCAAATGATAGTGGTGAATTAGTTGGTACTTTACCATTTAATAGGCACTTAAAAAAACTACTAAAAAGTGACATAGCAGACATAAGTAATGTTGCATCTAAACCTTATGGTGGAGCAATTACAGCAGGTCTATTTTTAGACAATTTCATTAATGATGACATGAAAGACAAGTGGTTACACTTTGACATAGCTGGTTCTGCTTACACTGAGTCTGCTTGGGATTGCTACGGCTATGGAGCAACAGGAAGTGGTGTAAGACTAATTATGAGTTGGTTACAACAAAACATTGAAAAGTAAGTTTTTCTACACTTTTAGCGCAGTTGTATTAGTTGTAGTTCTAGC
>JAYEGD010000252.1:0-2085 GCA_034658915.1 Campylobacterota bacterium
TCAAAACCATATTGAGAAAATTGCATCGCATATTAAAAACTCTAAAATTGTTGCAATTAAAAGCATTGGTGGATTTAACCTTATATGTGACTCTACATGTAGTGAGGTTGTAAGTAGGTTAAGAGTTTTTAAAAATCGTCCATCTAAGCCATTTGCAGTTATGTGTAAGGACGCTTTACATGTAAAGAGTATTGCAAAACTCTCAGATGAAGAGCAGGGGATATTATGCTCTAAAGAAGCACCAATTGTAGTGCTAAAAAAGCTACATGTAGAGGGAATATTAAGTGAACTTGTAGCACCTAAAATTGATAGAGTTGGGTGTCTATTACCATATAGTGGGCTTCATCATATACTCTTTCAATATTTGGATACCCCTATTGTATGTAGTAGTGCAAATTTGTCAAGTGAGCCAATTATTACTACAAAAGAGGATATTTTCAAAAAACTTCCATTTGTAGATTTTGTATTAGATTATGACAGAGAGATAATTAATGGAGTTGATGATAGTTTAGTTCAGGTTGTAAATAGTAAAATGCAGATGCAGATGCTAAGGCTAGGACGAGGTTACGCTCCAAAAGTTATTAAAAGTAGCTCTACATGTAAAGCAAACATATTAGCAGTTGGAGCATCTTCTAAAAATGCAATTGCTCTTTATTTGAATGGAAATATTATTCTCTCACCTCATATTGGAGACTTAGAGAGCTTGAATGCATTTGAGTTTTTTGAAAATACGCTAAAGAGCTTTGAGCGGTTTTACAACTTCAAACCAGATTTAATAGTGCACGATATGCATCCATCTTATGAGACAACTATTTGGGCAAAAAAACAAGATGTAAAGAGAGTACATGTAGAGCATCATCTAGCACATATTTATGCTTGTAGGGCTGAGTTTAATATAACTCAAGAGTGTTTAGGTTTTAGTTTTGATGGAACTGGTTATGGAAGTGATGGAGAGTTACGAGGTGGAGAGGTTTATTTGGCAGATGAGAGAATTTTACACTTTAAGCCAATAAAACTTTTAGGTTCTCATAAAGCAATTAAAGAGCCAAGGCGGGTAGCTCTTAGTATGTTGTTTGAGCATCTTAGTTTAGATGAGGTGCTAAGAGTTGATTTGGAGGTGGTAAAAGCCTTTACATGTAATGAAATAAAGATGCTTCATCAAAGTTATCTGCGAGACTTAAATGCTCCAAAAAGTAGTTCAGTAGGGAGACTATTTGATGCAATTGCTTCATTTAGTAATCTTTTACATCGTAGTAGCTATGAGGGTGAGAGTGGACTTTTGTGTGAGTCTGTTTATGAGACTACATGTAGAGATAGTTTTGATTATGAGATTGTTGATGGTGTAATTGAGTTGAAAATTGTAGAGTCTATTTTAGTAAATGATTTTAGTAGTTCTACAATAGTCTCTATGTTTATAAACACATTGGTTGATATTATTGTTGAAATCTCAAGAAGTAAGATGATAGATGTGATCTTAAGTGGTGGAGTTTTTCAAAATAGAACTCTTCTTGAACTTACATGTAAAGCACTTAAAAAGTATGAAATTAGTTACTATTATCAACAAACCACCTCAATTAATGATGGCTCAATAGCGTTAGGGCAGATAAATTATGCACTCTTCACACAAAATTAATACTATTTTAGATAAAATCTATGACTTTTAATAAAAAACAATAACTAGGTACATAAATGAAACTATCTCACTCTATAATTTTATCAACAATTTTGGCTACTTCTTCGGTTGCTTCTACAATAAAAAGTATCACTTTTGATGATGGTTTAATCCATATTTCAGATGTTGTTGCAAAGCGTATGATTGGTTTTAAAGTTGGAGATGAACTAGATACTGAACAAGTAGATAGAGCGATTAAAAAGTTCTATGCTCAAGGATATTTTAAAGATATATGGGTTGAAAATGTAGATGGACACATTAACTTTAGCTTTATTGAGAAACCTGTGATTTCTAAAATTATCATCAAAGGTTATGAGGGTGATGATGAAGAGAACCTTGAAAAAACTGTTTTAAACCTAGAAAAAGGTTTTATGTACGATAAAAAAAAGGTAGAAGCTGCTAGAAAAAGGCTT
>JAYEGD010000253.1:0-9246 GCA_034658915.1 Campylobacterota bacterium
AGTAGTTTTAATTGTTTCTCAATTTTATTAAGTTTCCCAAAAGTTTCACTTATTGCTTGGAAGTCCGGTAAATAGGGGGTTTGAGGGTTGTTCAGAATGGTGCGGATGAGAGGACTTGAACCTCCACGCCTTGCGGCACCAGATCCTAAGTCTGGCGTGTATACCAATTTCACCACATCCGCATGTGATAGTTTAACAAAAGTAAGTGGTACGCCCTGAACGATTCGAACGTTCGACCGATGCCTTAGAAGGGCATTGCTCTATCCAGCTGAGCTAAGGACGCATATGTTGGTGCGCCCGATAGGATTCGAACCTATAACCGTCGGATCCGAAGTCCGATACTCTATCCAGTTGAGCCACGGACGCATGGACAAAACTGCTTTTACAAATTTTATTATTTTACATTTATATTTTAGTTATGGGGTAAGTAATGGGAATCGAACCCACGACCCTCTGAACCACAACCAGATGCTCTAACCGACTGAGCTATACCTACCATATAAAATATACATATATAATATAAAAGTGGTCGGGGTGAAAGGACTCGAACCTTCGGCCCCTTGGTCCCAAACCAAGTACTCTAACCATACTGAGCTACACCCCGACACCACAAAAATAGTATAAACTACTTTAGTGAGGCGAAATTATAGTCAATATTTTATTCTTTGTCAATAGTTTTTAAAAGAAATTGCAAATTCTTTTAAAATTGTATCATTCCATCTACTGGAGATGATGCTGTAGCGTATGGACGCTTAGGGATTCTACCTGCTTTGTAGCTCATTCTACCAGCTATTACTGCATGTTTCATAGCTTCTGCCATAATCATTGGGTTTGATGCTTGCGCTATTGCTGTGTTAGTTAAAACAGCGTCTGCACCTAACTCCATTGCATATGCTGCATCACTTGCGCAACCAATCCCTGCATCTACAATTACAGGGACACTCACTGCTTCACGTACAAATACTACATTGTATCTGTTTTGAATACCTAAACCACTTCCAATTGGTGCAGCAAGTGGCATAATTGCATGAGCGCCTGCATCTTCTAATCTTTTTGCCATAATTGGATCATCGCTTGTATATGCCATAATAGTAAAGCCATCTTTAGCTAACACTTTACAAGCTTTAATAGTCTCTAAAACATCTGGGTATAGAGTTTTTTGAGTATCTCCAATTACCTCTAGTTTAATCAGATCAATTCCTGTTGCTTCTCTTGTTAATCTAAATGTCGTAATTGCCTCTTCAGCTGTTACACATCCTGCTGAGTTTGGTAAGAACTTTACGTTTGTACCAGCAAAAGTATCTCTTAAGTTCTCTTGTTCTGGGTCTGTTATGTTTAATCTTCTTACTGCAACAGTTATTAGTTCAGAACCAGATGCTAATGTTGCCTCTTTTGTTGTTTCAAAATCTTTGTATTTTCCACTTCCAACTATTAGACGACTACCTAACTCATACTTACCTATTTTTAAAATATCTTCCACTTCTATATCCTTAATGAAACATTGTCTCTTTATATTTAATGCTATTTGCTACAATATACACTTTTGCATCTTTAGCATTTGAAAACGATTTATACTTACCTACGCTTAATATTACGTTATTATCTTCATATAATATTGAGATACCATCACTCATATCAAGATAGCTCAACTCACTATTATCTAATAGTTTAGCATCACTTATTTCACTACATGTAAGTTTTAGTCCAATCCAGTCAAAGCCTCTTTGAGTATCTTGTGCATTACATGTAATCTCACAGCTAGTTGGTGTTGGCATATTAATTGATTTAATTTCACAATCAATAAAACCATCAAACCTAGCTACAAACTCTTCACTAACACTACATGTAATAGGTTTTACTGACATAACAATTTACTATCTTCACAAACTAATATGAAATCACTAGTGATTTGAGCTTTTCGCTGAGAAAAACATAGTGTTAACGTAGCAATATGGGCTTTGCTCATTTTGCGTGATAAATTATTTCTTACTGACAACCAACACACTCCATTGAGCGGTCTTCAACATCAGATGATGACTCAGGAGATTGTGAACGTAGATAGTAAGTAGATTTTAGTCCTAGTCTCCATGCTAACATATAGATCTCATTAAGATACTTACCACTTGCTTTGTCTAGTGATACAAATATGTTTAAGCTTTGACCTTGATCAATCCACTTTTGTCTAATTGATGCTGCTTTAATTAATATGTTTTGGTCTAAATCGTATGCTGGCGTGTAGTATCCCCATGTCTCAAGAGATAGCTTTGGAACAACAACTGGAATTAAGCCAGATAGGTTCTCTTCAAACCATTTACGTTTATATACTGGCTCAATGGCTTGAGTTGTACCCGTTAAAATTGAAATAGAACTCGTTGGTGCAATTGCCATCAAATATCCATTTCTCATTCCATCATTTTTAACCTTTACTCTTAACTCATCCCAATCATAAGTTGAAGCAAACAGTCCGCCTCTATCGACTAGGTTTCTAACTTCTGCGCTTGCATGGTCCATAGGCATTACTCCTTTGCTCCACTTTGAACCATTAAACTCATCGTATGAACCCTTCTCTTTAGCAATTTGAGAAGATGAATATATCGCGTTGTAGCTAACTGCTTCCATAACTTCATCTATCTTATCAAAATGCTCTTGTGATCCCCAAGATATACTATTCATAGCAAGCATCTGAGCTTCACCCATAACACCTAAGCCAATTGCTCTTGTGCGTAAATTTGTTCTTTTTACTTTTTCAAGTGGATAGAAGTTTAAATCAATTACATTGTCTAGCGCTCTAATTGCAACTGGTACAACTCTTTCAATATCTTCTTTAGTATTTACTCTGGAGAGATTTACAGATGCTAAGTTACAAACAGCTGTTGCGCCATCAATTTTCTCTTTTTCTACTATGAAAATGTTGTGTCCACCCAATGAGTCTAGGGCAGTAATTTTATTTGCTGGTTTAGAAATCCCACTATCTAGTGTAACAATTTCATCTTCTTCATAGGTAACAAAGTCACCATTTTCAAATTTCAATTTTATTAAATATCTATTTGGGGCTGTATTTTGAAAAATCTCTGTACATAAATTTGAGCTTCTAATAACACCAAAATGATCATTCGGGTTTGCCCTATTTGCACTATCTTTAAATGATAAAAATGGACTACCTGTTTCAAAATAGCTTGTTAAAATTTTCTTCCATAGATCTTTTGCTTTAACTTTCTCTTTTAAAATAGAGTCATCATTCTCGAACTCTACATATCTTTTTTCAAACTCTTCACCATAAAGTTCTGCTAATTCAGATGTCTCAAAAGGATCAAATAGTGTCCACATTTCATTATTTTGAATTCTTTTCATAAAGAGATCGTTTATCCATAGTGATGGAAACAGATCATGAGCACGCCGTCTCTCTTCACCTGCATTTTTTTTCAAGTCTAAAAAGTGTTCAACATCTATGTGCCATGGTTCAACATAAACTGCAATTGCGCCTTTTCTTGTTCCTAGCTGATCTACTGCTATTGCAATGTCATTAGTTATTTTCAAAAATGGTATTGTTCCACCTGCTGCATCTCTATGTCCATCTATTGATGATCCCATTGAGCGAACTTGTGTCCAGTCCCAGCCAATTCCACCACCAAATTTAGATAGAAGTGCCATCTCTTTATAGCTATCGAAAATACCCTCTATATTATCTGGGCTTGAACCAATGTAACATGATGAGAGTTGATGTCTTGTTGTTCTTGCGTTTGATAGTGTTGGAGTCGCTAACATCACTTCAAATTGTGAAATCATGTCATAAAACTTTATTGCCCACTCATGACGATTCTCTTCACGTTGTGCTAAGAACATAGATATTGCCATAAACATATGTTGAGGCAACTCTATTGGTTTAGAGTCTTTATCTTTAATTAAATATCTATCATAGAGTGTTTTTATTCCAAGGTAGTTAAACTCTAAATCTCTATCGCTTACAATGTGCTTATCTAGTCTATCTAGGTCATACATCTCTTTTAAACCATATAAAATACGTCCATTACTCTCACCACGCTCAAAATACTCTTTAAGAGACCCATAGCCAGTATGGCCATTTACTTGATGATAAAGGTTATATAAAAATAGACGTGATGCTACAAATGTCCAATTAGGAGCATCTAAATCAATCTTATCTACAGCAGTTTTAATTAGTGTCTCTTGAATCTCTTTAGATGTAGTTCCATCTCGAAATTGAATCTGTGCATCAACTTCTAATTCACTTTGACTTACACCACTTAACCCTTTTACAGCAGTAGAAGTGTATTTTTGAATTTTTGTAATGTCAAGAGGTTCGCGTCTTCCACTACGTTTTATAATTGTTATCATTTAACACACCTCCGATTTACTTTTTAAAAACTCTTTTGAAAATTGCATCAACATTTTTTGTATAATAATCAAAGTTAAAACACTCTCTAATTTGCTCTTGACTTAAAGATTTGCTCAACTCTTTATCTGATAAAAGATGATTTAAGTAAAGACTTTCACCTTTTTTATTTGTAGTTGGTTTACCTTGTTGAATCTCTTCCCAAACTTTCATTGCATTTCTTTGAACAATTTTGTAAGCATCTTCACGACTTACACCTTTTAGAGGAAGCTCTAATAGTACACGTTGTGAGAACACTAATCCGCCTGTTAAGTTTAGGTTTTTCATCATATTTTCTGGAAATACTGTTAAATTAGCAATTACATTGTTCATTCTATGAAGCATAAAGTCTGTCGTAATAAAAGCATCTGGTAACCAAAAACGCTCAGTTGAACTGTGGCTAATGTCTCTCTCGTGCCAAAGTGCTACATTTTCCATAGCTGGAATTGCATATGCTCTAACCATACGAGCTAAGCCTGTAATGTTTTCAGTTAAAATAGGATTTCTTTTGTGTGGCATTGCAGATGATCCTTTTTGACCCTTTGCAAAAAACTCTTCACACTCATAAACTTCTGTGCGTTGCCAGTGTCTAACTTGAACAGCAAATTTCTCAATTGTACTTGCCATTAAAGCCAGTGCATTTGCAAGTCTTGCATAACGATCACGTTGAATAACTTGATTAGAAGCAGGTGCTGGTTTAAGACCCAACTCTTTACATGTAAGCTCCTCTAGCTCTAGTGGTGCGTGAGCAAAATTTCCCATAGCTCCACTAACTTGTCCAACAGAGATAACTTTTAAAGTCTCTTTTAAATTATCAAGATGTCTTTTCATTTCATCATACCAAACAGCTAAAACAAGACCAAATGTAATTGGTTCGCCATGAATACCGTGGCTTCTTCCAACCATTAGTGTCATCTTATGCTCTTTAGCTCTTTTTTTAATTGACTTCATAATCATCTTAACATCTTTAATTACAAGCTTAAGTGAGCTTTGCATCTGAAGTGCTACTGCAGTGTCAACAGTATCAGAACTTGTCATTCCATAGTGAAACCATCTACTCTCTTCGCCTAGTGTCTCAGAAACAGATGTTGTAAATGCAATTAAGTCATGGCGAGTTACTTTTTCTATCTCATCAATTCTCTCAACTGAAAAACCTGCATTTTTGGCAATCTTCTTCGCATCACTATTTGGTATTAAACCTAATTTATTCCATGCTTTTACAACTGCAACTTCTACATCTAACCATGCTTGGTATTTTGCTTGCATAGTCCATTTGCTACTCATCTCTTCACGTGCGTAACGTTCAACCATATTTAACTGCCTTATGATAAAATTCGATTAAATATCTTATCTAAATCATCATAATACAAAGGTTAATTTTTGCCATTTATCATAAAAAAACTACATGTAAAAGAGGAGACAAAAGCATTTTTGTTCTTAATACAAAACTTTAATTATTCACAAAGAGATGCACAAAGAGTTATCTCTAAAGGAAGACTCCTTATTAATGGAGAACCTATGCTTAACTCTTCAAAAATGGTTCAAGGTGTTGTAGAGTTAATTATGTTTGAACCATCGACTAGAGGTTTAAATGCACTACATGTAGAAGATAACTTTGTTGTATTTAACAAACCTAGTGGTGTTTTAATTCATCCACAAAATAGAAATACACAATACTCTTTAGTAGATGAGTTAAAGTATCAGTACGGAATGGATGCAAACATTGCACATAGAATAGATCAAGAGACAAGTGGTTTAGTGTTGTGTGCAAGGAATAAAGAGTACGAAAAAAAATTAAAATTGCTTTTTCAAAACAGAGAGATAGAGAAACACTATTTAGCATTTGTTCATGGTAAAGTTAAAAAAGATATTTTTATTGATGAGCCACTTCTTAGAAAGGAGGATGAGAGTGCAATCGTTAGAATGGTTGTAAAAGTCCATCCAGATGGAAAAGAGTCACAAACTTTAATTACACCTCTTGAGTACTATCCAGACTTGAATATTACTCTTGTGGATGCAAAACCTCACACTGGAAGACAACATCAAATTCGTGTTCATTTGTTTCACGTGAAACATCCAATTGTAGGTGACCCAATTTATGCTCAAAAAGAGAGTAATATACTCAAGTTTTTAGATAAAGAGATAAGCAAAGAGCAGAGAATTGAGTTGAGTGGAAGCTCAAGGCTGTTGCTACATGCGTCTCAACTGAGCTTTACATGTAATGGAAATAAGTACAGTATAAAAAGTGATAATGAGTTCAAAGAAGAGACACTTATTCACTTAAGAAATAAGTTATTCACATAGTATAAAACATCTTCTACAAAAGAAGTTTAAAATAACTTTAAATCCCTATTTTTAGGGCTTTAAGCCAATATTTATTCAGTTCAAATTTATATAAAATATTTCTGAAATTTTGTAACTTTTTTAAAGTTAATTCACATCTTGCAACAAGCTGTGAATTTTATAAAATTATTAGATTTCTTTGGTAAAATTCCTACCATTAAACGCTCTCCCTGGTGTGTTGGGCGTTTATCTAAGTGCCTGACCATAATAGATGACATATGTCATCTATTATGGTCAGGCACTTACTTATTATCATCTTTTCTAACTGCATAGATGAAACCACCTAAACCTACGGCAACAACAATGACTAAAAACACAACTTGAAAAATCATAACTAAATCCATTAAATCTCCTTCTCTTTTAGTTGTCCACATGCCGCACTTATATCCATACCTTTTGAATCTCTAATTGTACAAAGAAGTCCATGTTTTACTAAGTACTCTTGAAATACGACCATATCGCTCTTTAATGGGCGCTGATACGTACTTCCATCATAAGGATTGAAATAGATAAGATTTACTTTAGCTTTTATTCCAGAGAGAAGTTTAACTAATTTTTTTGCACTTCTTATATCATCATTTTTATCTTTAATCACTAAATACTCAAACATAACACGTTTACGTTGGTCTATTGGAAAACGTTTCACTGCATCTATTATTGATTGTATATTGTGCGCTTTGTTCATAGGAATAAGCTCACTTCTAAGCTCATCATCTACTGCATGTAAGGAGATGGCAATATGAACACCTAAGTCCATCTCTCCTAGTTTATCTATTTTACTGCTTAAGCCACTTGTAGAGACTGTTTGACGCTTAGATGAAATTGCCAAGCCATCTTCATCTTTAAAAATTTGAATAGCTTTTGCAAGATTGTCCAAATTGTCCAATGGCTCACCCATTCCCATATAGACAATATTTAACGCTCTGTTTGATGGTAAGTTATTATCCTTTTTGCACATTAACACCTGAGCAACTATTTCACCTGCACTTAAATCTCTTGTAAATCCACCTTTGGCTGTTAAACAAAAACTACAACCTACTTTACAACCTACTTGCGTTGAGACACAGATTGTATATTTAGCTTCTGAGATAGTTTTTCCATCAGAATCTTTTTTCTCACTTTTCATCTTAAGCCAAACAGTCTCTATTGTCTTACCATCTTGTAGTTCAAAGAGGTATTTAATAGTTCCATCACTGCTAATCTCTTTTTTTACTATGCTTAAGGGATTAATTAAATAGCTCTCATTTAACTCATTTCTTAGAGCTTTTGGTATGTTTTGCATCTCATCAAAACTATCTACATATTGTGTATAAACCCATCCATAAATCTGCTTAACTCTAAAAGCTGGTTTTATGAACTCTTTTAAATCATTTTGAGTGAAATTTAGTATCGTATTTTTCATAACAGTGTTAGCTTTCAACTCTATTTTGGATATGTTTTGTCAATATCTCTTTAGCCTTGTTATGATTTGTTATAAACTCATCATGAGCATTTTTGTTAGTGTAGTTAGTAACACAAAAAACTCCACCAGCGCTAATTCCGAACTCTTGAGCCACTTTTAAAAAAGCAAAGAACTCCATATTTTCAAGTTCAACACCAAAAGTGTTATATTTTTGAGAGAGTTCAAAGTTTGTTGAAATGTAATTTGAACTATTCACCACTACATCTTTTTTGTTACTTGTGTTAGTTGAGATGACATTATCTATTGGAGTGTATGAGTTGTTATCTAAAAATGAAAGCTCAATATTTGAAGCTGTTTTTGTCTCAATTACATCAAAAATGTTGTGCTTTCCGTAGCTTCCAGCACTTCCAACAAAGAGGAGAAATTCTGGTCTATCGAAGAGGCAGAGTCTTGTTAAATTAATACTCATCTCTACTAGCCCTACACCCATAGGTTTAGCAAAGCTAAAATTTTCGTTATTACCTGCACATATAATCATAATCTAACGGGTATCTTCTCATCGCGTAGGTAGTGCTTTAAATCTAATATATCTATCTCTTTGTAGTGAAAGATACTTGCTGCTAATGCAGCGTCTGCACCACTGTTAAAAGCATCTTTAATATGTTCCATTGTTCCAGCGCCTCCACTTGCAATTACAGGAACATTTACTAAAGAGCTTATCTCATCTGTTATGCCTAAATCAAAACCTGCTTTTGTTCCATCTGCATCCATAGATGTTAGAAGAATCTCTCCAGCTCCACGCTCAACTACCTCTTTTGCCCATGCAATTGCATTAAGACCAGTATCAACACGTCCACCATTTAAAAAGACATGGTGTGCTCCATTAACACTCTTTACGTCAATTGCACAAACAATACATTGAGAACCAAATCTCTTAGAACTCTCATCTATAAACTCAGGTCGTTTAATAGCAGATGAATTGACGCTTACCTTGTCGCACCCTACATTTAGTAGTTTATATATATCATCAAGTTCACGAATGCCTCCGCCAACAGTCAACGGAATAAAGACCTCTTTTGCAACCTCTTTTACAATATCTACAATAGTTGCA
>JAYEGD010000254.1:0-2079 GCA_034658915.1 Campylobacterota bacterium
AGGGTGAAAAGATAAGCTACAATCTGCTTCGTTAAAACCTCTTGAGGCACAATAAGTGCAACTGCGAGATTTTGCCTCACAGCTTATAGCTTCTCTTTTCATTGAATATGTCATCTATTATGGTCAGACACTTATCATTAGTTTATCATATATGCTCATAAGCTAAAATTATTTTTTTTATTATATAATTTATAAAAAATATAAGAGGATATAATATGATGAAGAAGATACTAATTTTAGGTGGTGGTTTTGCAGGTGTGGAGTGTGCAATTTATTTGAGAAAATTAGATTTTAATGTAACTATTGTTAGTGATCGTGACTATCTGTTTGTTTATCCTACTTCAATATGGATTCCAACTAGAGATGCAAGCTTTGAAGATAATTGTTTGAAATTGAGTGCACTGCAAGAGGTTCATGGCTTTGATGTAGTTGTAGATAGTGTTAGTAAAATTGAAGCAAAAAACAACTCTGTTACACTCTCAAGTGGTACAATAATGAGCGATTATGACTATTTGGTTGTTGCAATTGGTGCAGATAAAATGAAACATAAAGGTATTGAAAACACTCTCTCTATTTGTGGAGCACCGCAACAGTCACTGTTAATTAGAGATCGTCTTGATGAATTAGTAAAAAAAGGTAGTGGTAAAATTTCATTTGGTTTTGGTGGAAACCCAAAAGAGAGCTCATCAGTACGTGGAGGTCCAGGATTTGAGTTACTCTTTAATGTTCACAATATGCTTAAAAAAATGAATATTAGAGATAATTTTGAGTTAACATTTTTTGCTCCAATGGCAGAGCCTGGAAAAAGAATGGGACCTCAAGCTCTTAAAATGATGGATTCATTCTTTAGTCGTCTAAATATAAACAAACATTTTGGTAAAAAAATAGTTAGTTTTGAGAGTGATGGAGTAGTATTTGAAGATGAATCAAAACTAGATAGTGACTTCACAATGTTTATTCCAGCTGGTGATGGTTCACAAATTGTTAAAGATTCAGACCTACCTCAAAACGATGCAGGATTTGTAAAAATAAATGATTTTTGTGAAGTAGAGATGGATGGAAAAATTAGTAATGTCTATGCAATAGGTGACACTGCTGCAATTGAGGGTCCAGATTGGCGAGCAAAGCAGGGTCATATTGCAGAAGTAATGGCAAGAAATACTGCAAATAACATTGCATACGATCAAAATTTAAAAGAGAAAAAAGAGGGCTATGCACACCATTTGAATATTTTATGTGTTATGGATAGTGGGGATGGAGCAGCATTTGTATATCGTGATGATAAAAGAGCTATGATGATTCCAATGCCTGTTGTTGGTCATTGGCTTAAAAAGGGTTGGGGTAAGTACTTCAAATTAAGTAAACTAAACAAAGTCCCAAGAATACCTGGAATGTGAGAAGCGTCAAGCAAATAACAATTTCTTGTTATCTGTAGCTTCGAAACCAAAGCTGATGTCCGTAGGACCAGCGACGGAGACCTTTTAATATTCGCACGTAAAATGAGCAAAGCCCATTTTACTACGTTAACACTAGGTTTTTCTCAGCGAAAAGCTCAAATCACTAGTGATTTTACTGTTTTTTCATCGATGCTGAATTGTTACAAGCAAATAACATTTTATTACCATATTGTAGTTTCGGAATCAAAGCTGATGACCGAAAGAGACTATTTAATATTCCTCCTAAAGCTTTAAAAAACTTTGTTTTTTAAGATTTTTTAAATTCCACTTATAATTATGTAAATTTATAAAACTGAGTATTTAAGAGAAATTGTTTCACGTGGAACAACTTTCTAATTACAATATTCGTAATTTTTATATGATATAATTTAGGTATGAATAAACCGTTAATAGTTATCGTTGAAGACGAAGAGGATATTTTAGATTTAATTGAGTACTCTTTACAAAAAGAGGATTTTGAGACAATAGGTTTTTTAAATAGTAAAAAACTGTATGATGTTTTAGATGAAGAGAGTGTTGACTTAATTATAATGGATAGGAATTTAGGTGGAGGAGTAGAGGGTAGTGAAGTTGTAAACTCTATTAGAGAAGATGGCTACAACGTACCTGTAATATTTCTAAC
>JAYEGD010000255.1:0-9209 GCA_034658915.1 Campylobacterota bacterium
TGTTGGTAAATCTTTAGGGCAGACCTCTGTACAAGCAGTACATAAAAAACAGCTCTCAAAGATATCTTTTGCATTTTTGTCTAACTCTAAATGACCTCTCTCATAAGCACCTAGTAGGTCAATAAACCCACGAGGAGATGTCACCTCGTCTGCATTTACATTATGAATAGTACAAACAGGAATACACTTACCACACTTAACACAAGCATCGCTTGTAGCACTAAAATTGAATATTTTTTTTTCACTCATTTACAACGTCTTTGAAAAAGTTTTAGTTGATGCTTTATGTTTTTTCATGTAAGCATCAAACGGCATTGAGATGTTACGAATTAGCATTGTCCCTGTCTCTGAACATTTAATCTCATTCTCATCTACATGTAGTAGCTCATCTTGCACAAATGGCTTTAACTCTTCAAGAGCATCTGCAAAATATGTGTTAAAATTTACATTGAACTTTTCATTGAAACGATTTATGTTTAAAGAGAAGTTACTCATTAACTCCATAATTACATATTGACGTATTAAGTCATCTTCATTTAGCTTCACACCACGCTCAAATGGTAGTTTTCCTGCATCTATTAAATTTTCATATTCGCTCATATTTTTAACATTTTGAGCGTAGTAATTGGCTCCCTCACCAATACTTGTTAGCCCAACACCTATTAAATCTGCTCCACCTTTTGTTGTATAGCCTTGAAAATTTCTGTGTAACTCACCTTTATCAATAGCTAAAAATAGCTCATCTGTCGGTTTTGCAAAGTGATCCATTCCTATCATTTTGTAACCATTTTCACTCATAAAATCTATTGTATATTTCATAATGTTTAGCTTCTCATCTGGAAGTGGTAGTTTTGTCTCATCAATTTTACGCATTGTTTTTTTCATCCACGGAACATGAGCGTAGTTGAAGACTGCAAATCTATCTGGGTTTAGTAGAGCAGCTAAACGTAGAGTCTCTTTGAAAGTCTCTAGTGTTTGAAATGGAAGACCGTAAATTAGATCAACATTTACAGATAGCATTCCATATTTTCTTGCTAAATCCATTGCAAGCTTTGTCTCTTCAAATGGCTGAACTCTATGGATTGCAGTTTGAACTTTTTCATTAAAGTCTTGAATACCAAAACTTACACGGTTAAACCCTGCTTCGCTCATTACTCTCATCTGATCATCATCAATATGACGAGGGTCAATTTCACAACTAATTTCAGCATCACTTGCAAAGTTCTTAAAGTGTGATTTAATGTAGCTAATAATATACTCAAGTTGAGAAGCACTATAAAAAGTAGGAGTTCCTCCACCAAAATGGAGCTGAATAACTTTACGATCAAAGTTGATATGTTGAGCCAAAATCTCTAGCTCTTTTTTTAAGTACTCCAAATACTTAAGCATCTTATCCTCTTTAGATGTAAATACAACATTGCACCCACAAAAATAGCAAGCATTCCTACAAAAAGGGAAGTGAAAGTAGAGTGAAATAGGGTTTGAATCATTTTGCAGATCTAAGCTATTTATGTACTGTTCATAAGTAAAATTAGAGTTAAACTCTAATGCAGTAGGATAGCTAGTGTAACGAGGACCAGCTTTTGAATATTTAACAAATTTTGTAAAATCTAGCATAATTATAATATCCATAAAATTAATTTTTTGGATTATCTCATAAGAGACTTAATCAAAATTTAAAAGTAACATATATTTAGAGAGATGTTTTTGAAGTTTTAAGAGAAAAGTTGAAGAGGTAAAAAAATATAAGTTAAGCCCAAGGGCTTGAACTTACAGACGTGATTCGTATCTACGCATCATGAAAAGACGTTTAAGCATTTTCTTTCTTGCGCTGATCTTATCTTTTTTACGTTTTTCAGTTGCTGTTTCGTGGAAACGGCGAGCACGAGCTTCAGTAACGATTAAGTTACGGTCAGTCTGCTTTTTAAAACGACGATAAGAAGCGTCAAAATTGTCATCTTGTCTTAAAGTGATACCAGGCATTACACATCACCTACTTTCTTTTAAAATTTTTAGAGTGCCATTATACCTAAATTTTCTTAAAACTTTTAGTGTATAATACCAAATGATTACACCAGAGTCCATAGAGACACTTAAAAACCATCTTGATATTGTTGATGTTGTAGGCTCTTACATTGAGCTGCAAAAAAAAGGGGCAAACTACAAAGCACCCTGTCCATTTCATGATGAAAAAACACCATCTTTTGTAGTAAGTGAGCAAAAACAGCTCTACAAATGTTTTGGTTGTGGTGCTGGTGGTGATAGCATTAAATTTGTAATGGAGTATGAAAAACTCTCCTACCCAGAAGCGTTGGAGAAGTTAGCTAGTGACAATAATGTTACACTTCAATACACTACTGCACAAACTGCTAAAATTAATACTGATGTTTTAACAAAGCTCAATAACTACTATGAAAAGCTTCTTTTAACGAATAGAACTGCACTCTCATATTTACATGAGCGTGGGGTTTATGAAAGTACCATTGAGAAGTTTAAAATTGGTTATGCTCCTGCATCTAAGCAGACCATATCTTTTTTAAGTAGTAACCTTTTTTCTACCACAGACGCTCTTAAATTAGGCATTTTAGGTAGCGATGGCTCTCACAATTTTGCACGTTTTATTGAGCGTATTACATTTCCAATCTCATCTCATAGTGGCAGTATAATTGGTTGGGGTGGTAGAACAATTAGCAATCATCCAGCTAAATATGTCAACTCCCCTCAAAGTGTTATTTTTAACAAATCAAAGCTTCTTTATGCTTATCATCATGCTAAAAGTTCAATTTATAAAAATCAAAGCATTATTATTACTGAGGGTTATTTAGATGTTGTGATGCTTCATCAAGCTGGTTTTGACAATGCAGTTGCAACTCTAGGAACTGCACTTACGCCTGAGCATATTCCACTTTTAAGAAGAGGTAATCCAAAAGTGTTAATGGCTTATGATGGCGATAGTGCAGGACTGAACGCTGCACTTAAAGCCTCCAAGCTCCTATCTTCATCTGGATTTAGTGGTGGTGTGATAATATTTGCTAATGGAATAGACCCAGCAGATATGGTTAAAAGTGGAAAAAGCAATGAATTAAAAGAGCTCTTTTTGAACCCTGTAGAGTTTGAAGATTTTGTAATTGATGCTATTATTAGTGGTTACAATTTAGCAGACCATCACCAAAAAGATGAAGCATTTAATGAGTCTGTTGCATACTTAAAAACACTTAGTAGTTCTGCTCAAGAGAAGTACCAAAGAGTTGTAAATGCAAAGCTTAACAAAAATGTATCGCTTACAAAAAATGTTCAAAAAATTGCTCTACATGTAGATGAGAAGAGGTATGATACCTGGGAGTACTCACTTCTAAAAACAATGATTGAGCATCCAAAATTTATTGATATAATTATTGAGTATATCTCAGCTGATATGTTAAAGTTTCACTCAATGGATTTTACAAACATTTTAAATAAAAACTTTGATGACATTAATGTAGCTAGAGTAGTTTTTGATGAAAATATTGCAACATTTAACGATGAAAAAATTTTACTAGATGAGATAAGAATTTTTTTAAAAAAGTACTACAAAGATGAGTTAAAAAAAGTTTTTCTACTAAAAGAGGATTTTGAGAGAAAAAGCTTTATAATACGAAAAATAAAAGGCAAAATTGACCTGCTTAATCGTGGTCATTTGGTTGAAAAATAGGAAAATTATGAGTAAAATTAAGGCTTTATCACTATTTAGTGGTGGATTAGACTCCACACTTGCGATGAAAATAATTAAAGATCAAGGCATAGAGGTAGTTGCTGTTAATATCAACACAGGTTTTGGTTCTAGCAAAGATAAGAGTGAGCATATGAGATATATGTGTGAACAAATTGGTGTTGAGCTTAAAATTATTGATATTCAAGAAGAGTTCTTGCAAGATGTACTTTTCTCTCCTAAATATGGTTATGGTAAAAATTTCAATCCTTGCATAGATTGCCATGCAAAAATGTTTAGTGTCGCTAAAAGAGTTATGGAGAATGAGGGAGCATCATTTTTAATTAGTGGTGAGGTGTTAGGGCAGCGTCCAATGAGCCAAAATAGAGATGCACTTCAAACAGTTCTTAATGAGAGCGATTGTGATGGTCTGCTAGTTCGCCCACTTAGTGCAAAGAATTTAGCACCAACAATAGCAGAGATAAATGGTTGGATAGATAGAGAGAAATTAGAAGCAATTAATGGTAGAAATAGAGAGCGTCAGATGCAATTAGTAGTAGAGTATGGTCTGCAAGATATTGAGACACCAGGTGGTGGATGTTTGCTTACAGAGGAGCATTTCTCTAAAAAAATAAGAGATTTTGTACAGTATGATGATTTACATGTAAAAGATATTCCAGTAATTAAACATGGTAGGCATTTAAGATTACCAGATGGTGCTAAGCTAGTCATTGGAAGAGATAAAGATGACAATCAATATATTATAAATATAGAGAATGAAAAATTCATACACATTAAAACAGATGGAATTGTAGGACCACACTCACTTCTAAGTGCAGATGCATCTCAAGCAGATAGAGATTTAAGTGCTAAAATAATTTTAACATTTTGTAAAACTAAAGTAGATATGAGTTATGGTCTGTTGTATGAAAATGAGAGTGTAAAAGCTTCACCTTTTAGTTCAAGAGCTGAAGCAAATAAATTTTTATTATAATTCTAATAGTTTGTAAATCATTTTCGTGACAAGCAAAAATAGCACAACAGCAATAAGTTTTTTTACCTGCTTAGCGCTAAGGCGATAATGCATCATAAAACCACCTAGATATCCCCCTATTATCGCAGCTACTGCTACAACAACTAATAACATCCAGTCCATATCTACAAAAGAGAGATAGGTTGCAAAAGCACCTAAAGTTGAAAAAGGAATTACTAAACTAATAGCATATGCTGCCTTTTTCGCATCAAACCCAAGTAAAATAAGCAATGGCATAATAAGTGAACCACCTCCTACACCGATAGTACCAGAAATGAGTCCAACAACCCCACCAATAAGATAAAGTATCCATGATTTATCATAGACTACTTTTGTTTCACGACTGCTAAAAATTAGTAGTGATGCACTAATAATCAAAAATACGACCAATATCCACTCAACAATCTCTTGCTCTATATATTGACTCATCCAAGCACCAACTGGAGTCGCAATCATAACCGAAATGATAAGTGGTAGTGCAAATTTTATATCCAATACACCACGATAAAAGTTCATAAATGATGCAGTAATTGTTGAAGCAGAGTTTATAAAAAGCCCTGTTGCTTTTGCCAAATTAAGCGACATATCCATCATAGAAAAGATTGGCACAAGCCCAATGGCAGAACCAACCCCTCCCATTGCAAAAAGAGTCGAAAAGCTAAGTGTCAGAACAAAGTAGAGAGCATAATAGAGTAATTCAGCACTCATAATTTCTTCAACTTACTATGAGTTGCATCTTTTACAAATTGTTCCACTTGCTATCCTTTAATTTATGTAACTGATGTTACGCACTAAAACGAACAAGTCCGTTTTAGTGGCATGGACACAAGTGTCCCTACAACCCCCTAAAGCTACGAAAACCTCTGTTTTCGAGAATTATAAATTTTTTATAAACTTTATATAAAAAGTGCGTAACATCAGTTATGTAACCATTCAGGTGGTTGTATCTTCATATCGACTCTTTCTTTATAATCAAAACCCCTTAAGTATATCTAGCATAATAAAAATAAATTAAACTCGAGTTAGGAGATAAAAAATATGGTGGGGATGATTTTGAAGTTTTTAGTGCAGGTATAGAGCCTGGAATACTCAATCCCTATGTTGTAAAAGTTTTACAAGAAGATGAAAATAGAAGTCTTACAATTTATTAGATTAGTAAAAGAGGAAAAATTGGAAATTAGGATAATTAATATTTCAAACAGTAGGTAAAATTTCAACAAACACAATAGAAGTATTAGCTGTTTGTTGAACTCTAAAAATATAATTGGGTAGATATAGACTAACTTTACATCTATATAAATTATGATTTATTTATAATTGTAGATTTACCAAGAGCTTCTTTAATATCTTTAGTCTCAAGTTCTTCACTTTGGATATTCAAAGTAAGTTGACCCTCACTCTCATCAATACTCATACCCTCAATTTTACTCTTTGTCTCATCGCTCATGCAGTCGCACTTTCCATTTTGACAATTAAAGACCATCGTTTTTAAGGTATCAGCATTAACGTTTGAAGTAAAGTCTATTTTTACACCATCTGATGTTTTAGTAACTTTTTGTGTAGGCATATCATAACTCCAATTAAATAATTTTTAATAGTAGATAAGCATAGAAGGCGGAGCCTTCTATGAGATGGGGGGGGTGAAAGGTTACTTAAACTCTAGCTTCTTCACGTCTTTGTAAATAATCCCATTGCTTATCTACTCTTGTTTGCCACTCTGTAATAATGTGTTCATACTCAGGTTTGAAAAGGTGTTTGAAACGACCTTGCGCACCTAAGTAATCACGAACAGCAACAATATTTTTAGGACGGTAAGTAATGTTTAACTCTGTTCCATCAATAATCTCATAAAGTGGGAATACTAATGAATCAACAGCTAAATCAGATACATCAATAGTCTCATGTGGTTGGAATTTCCACTCTGTAGTACATGCACTCATAGCATTGATATATACAGGACCTTTAGCATCAAACCCTTTTTGGATTTTTTTAACCATATCTTTCCACTTATTTGGTGCAACTTGTGCAACATATGGAGCGCCATGAGATGCCATAATTGAAAGCATATCTTTTTTATTTTGCTTCTCACCATAAGATGTAGAACCTGCAGGTGAAGTAGTAGCACTAGCTCCAATAGGAGTAGAGCTTGAACGTTGACCTCCAGTGTTTGCATAAACTTCATTGTCTAAACATACATACATCATATCATGACCACGCTCAAAACATCCACTAATCCATTGGAAACCAATGTCAAAAGTAGCACCATCGCCACCGAAAGCAACAAACTTAGGCTCTGGAGTATCAGCAGAAATTCTACCTTTATTTCTTAGAGCTTTATTCATAGCTTCAGCACCAGCAATAGCAGTTGAGCTGTTTTCAAAACCGATATGAATCCATGAGTTATCCCATGATGTATGAGGATAAATCGCTGTACAAACTTCTAAACAACCAGTAGAAGCAGATACTACTAAGTTATCGTTAGTTGCATTTAAAATCTCACGAACAATAATAGAGTGAGCACAACCAGGACATAGTACGTGTGCTCCCTCAAATCTCTCAGCCGAAGTTGAGAATCCTTTTAAGTTTTTTATCTCTTTATTTCCAAAAATAGAACTCATATTTTATCCTTACGCGTTATAGAAAGCTAGTTCAGGTCCACGAACACCAACAAATCTTTGAATTGTGCCGTTTAATTTACCTGATGCAGCCTCTTTATCTAAGTCACTGTAGATGTCACAAAGAGCATCTATAGTCATATCTCTACCACCTAAACCGTAAATAATATTACTTAAAACTGGTCTAGCAGGTGAGTTAAATAGTGCTCCTGAAATTTCATTGTAAAGCATACCAACTGTTCCACCTGGTGCACTTCTATCCATACATGCAATAGCTTTTACATTTTGAAGAGCTTCACAAATTTGCTCTAGTGGGAATGGACGAATAACTCTTGGCATTAAAATACCAGCTTTTATTCCTTGAGCTCTCATTTTATCTGATGCAACTTTTGCTGATTCATAAGTAGTACCAAGTGCAATAATTGCAACTTCAGCATCTTCCATATTATAGCTCTCAACAAAGTCATATTTACGTCCCGTTAATGTCTCATACTCTGCAAACACCTCAGAGATAACTTTTGGAGCATAAGATAGCATTACATTATGTTGTTTTGCTTTATGCTCAAAGTGCCAATCCTCTTCAGTTTGAACACCGTGTGTTACTGGTTTGTCAAAGTTTAACATTGCATTAACTTGTTGGTATTTTCCAACAAATTTAGATGCAACTTCATCTGTTAATGTATTAACATTTTGAGCAGTATGAGAAGTCATAAAACCATCTTGATTTACAATAACTGGAAGTCTAACATCTAAATGTTCACCAATTTTAAAAGCACATAGTGTTAAATCATACGCTTCTTGAGGTGAACAAGCATCCATATTAATCCAACCAGTGTCACGACCTAAGTACATATCTGAGTGATCACCATTAACATTCAATGGAGCAGCTAAAGCACGGTTGATTTGCGCTAAAACAATTGGCATTCTCATACCAGCAGCTTGGTAAAGAACCTCTACCATAAGTGCAAAACCTTGTGAAGACGTAGCAGTTGCAACACGTCCACCAGCAGCAGAAGCACCAACACATCCACTCATTGCAGCGTGTTCTGATTCAACCATAACAAATTCGCCATCAATATAGCCATTTGCATGAAAACCTGCGTAGTTCTCAACAGTTGGAGTTGATGGAGTAATAGGGTAAGCAGCTACAACGTCAACATCTGCTTGTCTAAAAGCTTGTGATGCAGCCATATTACCATCCCACACCTCAACTTTATTTAATTTCATCTCTTTTTTATTCATAATCTATTCACCTTTTTTTGCTTTCTCAGGCCATTGAGAAAGAGCTTCTTCGTTTTCAACATGTTCAACAAACATTAGTAATGATTTAGGGTTAGTAGGACAAACCTCAACACAAATTCCACAACCTTTACAGTGATCCATATCTATACCAACCATCTTTTTATCCCTTGAGATAATAGAAGTATCTGGGCAGTATAACCAGCAGTTTTGACAATCAATACACAAATCAACATTCCAAACAGGTTTCACAACACGCCAGTCACCAACATATTTGTTCATTGAGTTAGTCTCAGCGTAACTTCTGTCTTCTGGTTGAGTTGCTGCTACAGTGTGGTCAATATCACCATCAAATGAATAGACAGCAGCACCTGGAACTAACTCATCCCATCCCATATCCCAAATAGATTTTGAGTCTGGTTTACTTATAAGTTCTGGTACTTTACGTAAACTTTTATCTTCTTCTGTACTCATTATTATTCCTTACTTAACTTCGTTATATGCACGCTCTATTGCAAGCATATTAGCATCAATTATTTTTTGAGGTAACTTACCTAGAACTGATTTCATAGACTCTTGAAAAGATTCCAGTGAAAACATATCAGATACTTTCATAAAAGCACCAAGCATAGGT
>JAYEGD010000256.1:0-2066 GCA_034658915.1 Campylobacterota bacterium
CCATTGTGTAAAAACGCCCAGCAAGTGAAGCGATTGAGCTTTTGTCGCCTAAGTGTATTTTCAACTCATCAATAAAACCAATGGCAGAAGATGGCGAAACATCTCTTCCATCTGTTATTACATGTATAAAGACCTCTTTACCCATATCTTGAAGAAGCTCAAGCACACCTATAAGATGTTCAATATGTGAATGAACTCCACCATTACTTAAGAGTGTTACAAGATGAACTCTACTACTTTTTGAAGTGACATCTCTAAAAACCTCATTTTGAGAGAAGCTATTGTCTTTTAAACTCAGTGAAATTTTCACTAAATCTTGATACAAAACTCTACCACTTCCTATGCTCATATGCCCTACTTCTGAGTTCCCCATCTGTCCATCTGGTAAGCCAACGCTTAATCCTGATGTCTCAATTAGTGAGTTTGGACTCTTTTCAAAGAGCTTGTCATAAGTTGGAGTTTTTGCAATATGAAATGCATTGTAAGTTGTTTTAGGAGAGTAACCGATACCATCAGTAATTACTAATATAGCTTTTTTAGACAAAATTCTACCTTTTAATATCTTTTGAGATGTATTATAGTAAAATCTCACTTCTTATACATTAAAAATTTGAATTTGGAACATATATGCTCTACTGGCTCTACGAAACAGTCTCAATAAATATTTTACAATACATCACGGTAAGAGCAGGAATTGCATTCTTTATAGCTCTTTTTTTAACGCTTTTTTTAATGCCAAAGTTCATAAAGTGGGCTCAAAATGGTGGAAAAACTCAGCCAATTAACGACTATGCGCCAGACAAGCACAAGCAAAAAGCATCAACTCCTACAATGGGTGGAGTTGTATTTATTTTCTCAACAATTGTTGCCTCATTTTTAAGCGTTCAATTCACCTGCCCCTATGTTGGTGGCGCGTTACTTACATTGGCACTCTTCTCTTTTATTGGCTTTAAAGATGACATCTCAAAAATTCGTCAAAATGAGAACTTAGCTGGTCTAAGTGCTAGAAGTAAGCTTATTTTACAATTTGGAAGTGCTTCTGTTATTGGTGCTTACCTCTACTTTTTTGCAGGACTTAATAGCGACTTGTATATTCCATTTTACAAAAACCCTCTTTTAGATATGGGCTTTTACTCAATAATTTTGTGGGCACTCGTTTTAGTAGCAACATCAAATGCTGTAAACTTAACAGATGGACTTGATGGTTTAGCAACAGTTCCATCAATTTTTGCTCTTACTACACTTGGTGTTGTTGTCTATATTACAGGAAATGCGGTTATCTCTAAATATCTTTTAATGCCTAATTTTGCAGTTGGTGAAGTCACTATTGTATCAAGCGCATTAATTGGTTCGCTTGTTGGATTTTTATGGTTTAACTCTCATCCAGCAGAGGTGTTTATGGGAGATAGTGGCTCTCTTACTCTTGGAGCATTTATTGCTTATATGGCGATTATTGCTAAGAGTGAAATTTTACTATTTTTTGTAGGATTTATTTTTGTTATTGAGACTGTTTCTGTTATTTTGCAAGTTGGAAGCTACAAAATTCGTAAAAAAAGAGTCTTTTTAATGGCACCAATTCATCACCATTTTGAGATGAAAAATTGGGCAGAAAATAAGATTATTGTAAGATTTTGGATAATCTCTATGCTATCTAATTTAGTTGCACTAATCTCATTAAAAATACGTTAGGCTACTACATGTACGAATATTTTGGATATGGTAAAACCACAAAAGCTCTAGCCTCACACTTTGGAGCTGCAAATTTTTATGATGACAACGTAAAAGAGAAGTTTTGTGATGAGGATGGAAACACAATCTACCCCTCATCTGCTTACAAACCAAACACTACATGTACTCAAGTTCCATCTCCTGGAATTAACCCTACAAACCCACTAATTTTACAAGCAGTAAACTTAATGAGTGAATATGATGTTTTTGCCTCAACTATGCCAAAAAGTGTCTGGGTAAGTGGAACAAACGGTAAGACAACAACAACTTCAATGATAGAGCATCTTTTAAGTGAAGATGGTGCAGTTAGTGGAGGAAACATAGGCAACCCATTAGGC
>JAYEGD010000257.1:0-9185 GCA_034658915.1 Campylobacterota bacterium
GAAAACAATTAATGAAAATAATACGAACCGAAGAATATCAAAAAGAACTACTAGAAATTTTAAAACATATTGCCAAAGACAAAATAACTGCAAGTAAAAAATTCACACAAGACTTAAATATACAAATTAATAAAATCCCAAACTTTCCATATAAATATAGACCATCATTTTATTTTGATAATGAGAATATCAGAGATATGACATTTAAAACATACACTATAAATTACGAGATAGATTTAAATAAAAATACAATATTTATATTTAGTATATTTAATCAAAACAAACCGTCATAAAAGTTCAGACACAACAAAGAATGGACAATCAGCAGAAGATGAAAGAAATCAAAGAAAAAGTACTAATGACAATATTAGTGACCATAATGATGACTATGATGATTTAAATGAAGAACTTGACCCAGATATTATTAATCCACAAGAACATAAAGAAAAAGCAAATAATAAAAGACAGCAAAGAAGCTGAAAAAAACATATTAACTAAAATATCTTCCAATTCTAAACTCAAATCCTTTTATAATACAAAAAGTAAAATAGAAGAAAATAATAAAAATAATAATTATCAGCCTAACAGTAGTACTTATTTAGATTCAAAAAAACAAAGTTTTATTACCTTGATTAAAGATGAATATATTAAAGAAGAATTATATTCAGAATATAAAGGGTATTGCCAAATTTGTGCATTTACTTTTGTCAAAAGTGGACGAAAAAATTCATTTGAAGCATTTAATTGGACAGACAGTCGTGTGACTAAAAATGCTGAAAGAAGAATAATGTTTGCTAATTCTCTCTCTTTATGTCGTAATTGTGCTGCTAATATTAAGTTTGGACAATTTAAATCATCATTCCTTGATCAAAAGAAGTCTATAAAAGAGTTCCAAACAGAAGATATTGAAAACATTATGCAAAAATTACATAAGATAGTTGATAAAAATATACCAGAAAAATTTCAAACACTTGTTGAATTTGGTGATATTTATGGACTAGCTATTGAATTAAATAACCAAAAAAGAAACATATATTTTACATCTAAACACTATGTTGAATTTATAACACTTATGCAAGGAGAGTAACAAAATGCAAAAATTAAACGAATTAACACTAAAACAGAGAGAAGAACTCTTTAGACAACTTCGTATCTCAATTACTCATCACTCAAATGCTATGGAGGGGACAACTCTCTCTTTTGGTGAGACAAAAGAGCTGCTTGAACATGGAAATACAGCGGGAGATAAACCACTGCATGAGCAACTTGTTATTTTAGGATTTGCAAAAGCCTATGATGTAATAGTTCGTGAAGCTACCAATAAAGAAAATATAATTGATAGTAGTTTTATAAAAGATATGCATGCCATTATGTTTGAAGATGTTTTAAAAGTTTCTCCACAATTTGTTTCTAAACCCATTGGAGCATATAGAGTAGATGAAAGATACATAAAAGGTGTAGATATAAAACTATCAGCACCTAATAAAATATCAAATGATATTGAAAATTTACTTTACAGATTTAATAGTAACAATATGAGTTTAGAAGCTATTGCAGAATTTCATATTTTATTTGAAAGAGTACATCCATTTGCAGATGGTAATGGAAGAGTTGGAAGATTGATAATGGCTTTTCAAGCTATACAGAACAATATCGTCCCACCACTCATAGAAAATGAACATAGAAGTGAATACTTAAAAGCTATTAATGATAAAGATGAACTTTTTAAGTTTATAGATGAGAGCATTCAGAATAGTATGGACTTACTAGACTAAAAGGTACAACAAAACATAGGAACACAATAAATTAACTAACGGCAATTTATGGTTCTATTCAGTCGTTGTATGACTATTTTTCTCGTTCCACCTCAGGAGAGGTGGAACGAGTGATAGTTGGCTTATAGTAAGTCTAGTGATTAAAAATCATAGTTAGCAACTACTTGTAAATGTGATGTATCGTACTCACTTTTTAATGCACTATTTATATCATTTTGAACTACATATGTAACGCTAATATTTGAATTTTCACTTATATCGTAGGCAATTATGAAATCTTGTTCTACTACATGTGAACTTTTACTTCCAATAAAATCACCAATAATATACTGCATATTTAAATTATTTAAAATATTGTATGAGAGTGTAGCTACAACACTGTTACCACCTCCAAAATTAGTAAGAGTATCTGCGCCCATTGTGTCCATATTTGTATAGAATGCTCCACCACCAAAACCAACAAAACCACCAAATATCTCTTTATTATCATCTACATGTACACTGTTGTAACCTAATGAGATATCAAAATTATTTACATGTAGTTGTCCATAAAGACCATAAATATCTGCTTCAATACCACTACCACTTAACTCAATTTCATGCAAAAATTGAGCAGCCATAACAAAAGAGATTTCAGGGTTAATTGGTATTACATGTAGGGTGTCAATATAGAGTAGGTTTGCTACATCTGCAATGTTATATCCCCAAATACCACTTTGTGAATACTCATTGTCATATGTTAGCGCACCTACATATGTACCTTTATTATTTTCACCTGTTTGTACCCAATTGCCTCTGCTTTCAAGTGCATAGTTACTATCATATCCTTGCCATCTATCTATTTTGCCTCCAAAAAGAGTCAGATTATTAACTGTATATGTAGCAATATATGCTTCAAAAGTGTTTGGAAACATTCTTACATCATCACTATCTGCTAATGGTGTATCTAAAATTTGTCTTCCTAATCTTATGTTTAGTGAGTTATGAGAGAAATTTGCATAAAGTTCAGCCAATGTGTTGTACTTCTCTTTTTTAGATGTTAATTCATCATTAAATGTTCCATCACTTACACTACCACTTGCAAATTTTAGGGCGTAAGATGAGTAAAATGCAGCCGCAGCACTGATGCCGTAATATTGGTTAGTTGCATATTTTAATTGAGCACCAACTGCACTAGCATAGTTATATTTAGTACTCTTTTCTTGTGGAAAATAACCCAAATATGAGCCTCTTATCTCTCCTGAGAACTCTGCTTTAACTATCATATCTTTTACACTATCTTCACTTTGTAGCTTTATGATGTAGTCTTGACTCAAGTCATCAAATGTTGTTACAAAAAATGGAATATTGTACCTATTGCTAGCGTCATTTGGCTCAAGTGCAAAGAGTGAGCTTATTAGTAAAACTAAAAGTAATAAAAGTGGCATTCTCTTAAATGTTCAATAACATCTTAGCTACACTAAAATACAAAATAAGACCTGTAACATCAACAAAAGTTGCTAAAAATGGTGCTGAAATTGTTGCTGGGTCCAGTTTTAACTTTTTAATAGCAATTGGTAAAAGTGAGCCAACTAAATTACCCCACGCTACAATTCCAACAATTCCAACTGTCACCGCTAAACCAACATCTATTGAGGAGAATTTTCCATGTTCTGTGTAGTCAGACCACCCCATTGTCTCCCAAAAAACAATTCGTATAACTCCAACTACACCCAAAAAAAGTCCAAGAATTGCACCAGTTATCAACTCTCTTCTAAAAATTATTGGCCAATCACTTAACTCAAACTCTTTTAAAGCCAATGCACGAATAATTAGCGTTGAACTTTGAGAGCCACTATTTCCACCACTAGATAAAATAAGCGGTAAAAATAGTGCTAAAACTACCGCTTGATCAAGAGTATCTTCAAAATGCCCCATAGCAGTTGCAGTTAACATTTCACCTAAAAATAGAACTGCCAACCATCCACCACGCTTTTTAAGTTGATCCATAATTGATGACTGCATGTAAGGTGTATCTGAACTATCTAATCCACCCATTTTGTGAATTTCATCCGTCATCTTATCTTGTTGAAGATGCATAATGTCATCTGCAAAAATAACACCTACTAAAATATTTTCATCATTTACAACAGGCATTGATATTGCATCTCTTGTTTGAAACCTATCAAATACATATTCTAGTGAATCTCTATCATTTAGTGATGCGGTTTGAAAGTCCATAATATCTTTTAGCTCTGTCTCATCACTATTAACCACAATAGTATTCAAGCTTAATGAGTCTATTAATTGATTATTATTGTTTACAATATAGACTTTATAGACAGGGCTATGAGCTGTTTCAAACTTTTTAAGCTCATCTATAGTGTGCTTAACACTCCAATTTGGTAAAGCACAAAAAAATTCATGAGTAACCCAATGTCCTATCTCCTCTTCACCATACCTCTGCCACTCATCTAGCTCACTTTCACTCATATTTTCTAAAACAAGTTTTCGTTTTGTTCTTGGAAGTTTACTAATAAATAGGTTTCTCTCATCAACAGGCATCGTGCTTAAAAGCAGTGTAACTTCGCTAGAGCTTAAAGAGCGTACAATATAGTTTTGATGTGAGTTGCAAATATCTCCAAAAACAAGTGGTTGAAGTGCAGGAGATATTAATTTGTAGATATAGACAGACTCTTCTCTTGTTAAAGAGTCAAGAAGCTCACTTAAATCCGCTTGTTCTAATTTAAGAATAAGTTTTTTTAACTTAAGTGCATCTCTATTTTTAATCTCTTTTTTTATTGTCTCTACATGTAAAAGTGGGTCGTTTCTTTTCATAACACTAGCCTAAGAAAACGCCATGCTCAAGCAATTGATGCTCCATAAGCTCTATCTCTCTTGCACCAGAATATACAATTTTGCTATCTACATTATAGTCAAGCTCCTCATTTCTTCCAGGATAGTCTATTTTATTTAGTATCGATTTTATTGCATTAAATCTTGCTAAAAATTTATTATCACTTCTAATGATTGTCCATGGGCTACTGTAAGTGTTTGTCTTTTTAAGCATATGATATTTCATCTGTGTAAATTCATTCCAACGCTCTTGCATTTGAACATCAATCTCACTTAGCTTCCACTGCTTTAAAGGGTTAGTTTCACGCTCAATAAAGCGACAGTTTTGCTCCTCTTTAGTTACTGAGAAATATATTTTAATAAAGTGTATTCCACTGTTGATTAAGTCCTCTTCAAATCTTGGAACTGCATTCATAAATTTTTTGTACTCTTTTTCGCTACAAAAGTTAAAGACAGGTTCAACCATAGCTCTGTTATACCAACTTCTATCAAAAATCACCATCTCTCCGCCTGATGGGAACTGCTCAGTATATCTTTGAAAATACCACTGCGTTTTTTGAACATCTGATGGCTTACCAAGAGCAACAACTCTATAGTGCTTCTCATTCATATAGCGAGTAATTCTTCTTATTGCTCCACCTTTACCTGAAGCGTCACGACCCTCTACTAAAACAATCATTTTTTCACCATTTTGTTCTAAATGTTTTTGAAGTTTAATTAACTCTGCTTGGTATGGTTTTAAAGATTGTTCTTGAAGATGTTTAAGATACTTTCTATGTACTTTTTTTGAAAACTCTTCATCCTCTTTTATTTTTTTACTAAAATCATCATAATTAAAAGTTGAAAAAGTTGGATTACTCATTGTATGCCTTTTTTAGAACATTTTAACAATATTACATTACAAAACTGTTACTATGGCGAAAAATGTGTAACACTAACGAAAATAATTTACTAAATAACATTTTATATCTACTAAATTAATCAAGAAAACTATATGATTGTGTGAGATAAAATAAAGGGTAAATAAACATGTACACTAATGCATTAATAGAAAAACTAAAAGATAACAATCTATTAAAAATAGTAGATGATGAACTTGACATCTACCTTGAAATTCCTCATGTTGCGTACATTGAGGTTAAAGCACCAAATAGCAAAGCTATTTTATTTACTAATGCTGTAGATAAAAAGAGTAATAAAAAATTTAGTGAACCTATTTTAATGAATGTTTTTTGTAATGAAAAAGCAGTTGAGCTTTTAATTGGAGATGCGGACAAAATCGCATCTGAGATATCATCTCTTTTAAAGATGAAGCCACCAAGTGGTTTTATGGATAAAATTTCTATGTTTGGGCAGCTTTTTAATCTGAAATCTGTTTTTCCAAAGAGGTTGAGTGGTCGTGGTGAGTGTCAAGAGGTTATTAAATTAAATTCTGATGCAAAACTAAGCGATTTACCAATTTTAACAACATGGGAGCAAGATGGTGGTGCATTCATTACCATGGGACAAGTTTATACTACTTCATTAGATGGAAAAATGCACAATGTTGGAATGTACAGACTTCAAGTGTTTGATGACAACACGCTAGGAATGCATTGGCAGATTCATAAAGATAGTAATCACTTCTATCATGAGTATAAAAAAGCGGGTAAAAAGATGCCTGTCTCTATTGGTATTGGTGGCGATCCTATGTATATTTGGTGCGGTCAAGCACCTCTTCCTATTGGTGTGTTTGAGCTAATGCTTTATGGTTTTGTAAAAAAACAGAAAGCTAAACTTGTAAAATCTATTACAAATGACATCTATGTGCCTCATGATGTAGATTACGTTATTGAGGGATTTGTTGATGTAGAAAAGTTAAAAATAGAGGGTCCTTTTGGTGATCACACAGGCTATTACACTTTAGAAGATGAGTACCCTTTTATGGAAGTGAGTGCCATTACATGTAAAAAGAGTCCTATGTTTGCAGCAACTGTTGTTGGTAAACCGCCTCTTGAAGATAAGTACATGGGTTATGCAACAGAGAGAATATTTTTACCTCTTTTACAGACAACTGCACCTGATTTATTAGATTACTATATGCCTGAAAATGGAGTGTTCCACAACTTAATATTGGGAAAAATTAAAACAGCATACCCCGGTCATGCACAACAAATTATGCACGCATTTTGGGGTGTTGGACAGATGAGCTTTGTCAAACACGCTATTTTTGTCTCACAAGATGCACCAGAACTTCACAGCGAAGAGATAATACCTTACATTTTAAATAGATTTGATATAGAAAACCTACTTATTTCAAAAGGTGTAGTTGATGCACTAGATCACAGTAGTCCTAAATTTGCAGTTGGTGGAAAGTTAGGTATTGATTGTACAAATGATGAAATTGAAACTCTTGGTATTGAAATTTTAAAAGATGATATTTTATTAGAAAAAGTACAGCGTATCTCATCAGATGTAAAAAATTTAAAGCAGTACTACAAAGATACAAAAAATCCAATTGTTGTTGTAAGTGTTGAAAAAAGTAGAAATCAAAAAGAGCTATTCGAGGAGCTAAAACCACTTTTTAAATATATTAAAATATTAGTAATAGTAGATGCTAAAAACAACACCCTAGATAATCCATATATGTTAGTGTGGAGAGTTGTAAATAACATAGATTCAAATAGAGATATTTTTATTGATTCAAACAGTGTTGGAATTGATGCAACAAATAAAAACAGTTACGACAACTTTAAAAGACGCTGGCCTGATGACGTTACATGTACTAAAAGTGTTATAGAGACTCTAAAAGATAGGAATATTATAGATATAGATGATGAGTTTATTGAGAAATGGGGTTTAGTCGAAAACTGATGTTAAGCTTCTTATTCAAAGCTCTTCAGGCACTTATAATCTATTTTAGCTTATGTATGCATTCCACCTCAGAAGAGGTGGAGCGAGTGAAGCTTCTAAGGTTAAATCATTTTTCGCATCATTAACTTTCCAACTAGTAATAGCAAATTTAGTCATTGTAAATAATATTTTCTAAACAGCTTTTAAAATAGTTTGTGTTGAAAGAAACATTGTCTTTGCAATTTTTCATTTTACAAGCTTCTTTACATGTAGTAATCCATATTTAAAAACTCATTTAAGCTGTACTCATCAATATCAAAATAGACATCATCTTCATCTATTAGCTCTTTAAGATATTGTGTTGGAAGTTCTACTTTATTGTTTGAAAGAATAAAAAACTTATCTCCTTGAATTCTAAATAATAGTTCGTCTTTGAACTCTACATGTAGATACTCTGCTAACTTTTTAATTAGTTCGCTACCTGCTTTCCAACCATATTTTTTATTGTAGTGAGAGAAGTTGTGAAGGTCGAAAATTGTTACATAGTGAATATCTTTTAGGTCATGCTCTTCACTCGATTTTCTTTTAATTAAAGATTGTAAATAGTTTTCATTGTAAAGTCCACTAAGCAGATCTGAAAAGAAATATGCAAATTTTTTCTGCTCTAATTTTGTTGTTGGCATTTGATCATCACTGGAATCAATATCTACATCTTTTAAAGCCTTTATTGCATGTGGAATGATTTTAGGGTTAAAGAAAGTTCCACTTAACTCATTTAATTCATTAAGTGCCTCTTCAATAGATTTTCTAGGTTTATATATTCTATTCGTTGTCATTGCATCAAAAACATCTGCTACCATCATAATAGCTGAAAGAATTGGAATTTCATCACCTTTTAGTTGTTGAGAGTAACCTGTTCCATCATACTTTTCATGATGATATCGCATAATTTCTGCTAACTCTTGATACTGCTCTATTTTAGATAAAATAGCATAACCAGAATCGAGGTGCTCTTGTACAATTGTATATTCAAGACTATTTAATTTACTAGGATTTAACAAAATTGAGTCAGGAATCTCTATTTTACCAATATCGTGTAGCTTAGATGCTTTTTCTAGTTTATTGCAATCTTCCTCACTAATACCCATCTCTTTTGCAATCATTACGCTATATTTAGCGACTCTTGTAGAGTGACCTGCTGTGTATCTATCGCGTCTCTCTATCAAATCAATAAAAACTTCAATACTATCTTCATAGTTTTGAATAATTTTAGCTTGTTGGCGTTTATAGACAACAGATTTTGCACTCTCATTAAGCATTCTAAGTAAGACTAGTTTATTTACTGGTTTATTAATGTAGTGAGTTATCCCTACTTGAAAAGCCTCTAATAAAAAATCATTATCATTATATGCAGATACTATAATAATTGGGACCTCATCATCTAGCTCACGTATCTTTTTTGACATCTCCAAACCACTCATAATAGGCATTGTAATATCTGTAATTATAATATCTGGATTATGTTTTTTAAAAGCAGCAACGCCATCATAACCATTTTCACAGTAGTGGATATCTTTTACGTAGCGACTAATAAGTAACTTAAAAGCCTCTGCTAATTCTTTGTCATCTTCTACATACAAAACACTCATTTGCGAAAGTTCAGCGATACTATTTAGCATTTTCATTTAGCTACTCTTTAGGTATGGTATTTTTATTTTAAACTCTGTTTGATTGTTTGAGCTT
>JAYEGD010000258.1:0-9184 GCA_034658915.1 Campylobacterota bacterium
AAATGCACCTGTTGCTTTTGAGTTTCCATCAATACCATCACTTCCAGCACAAAGAATAGCTGTTTTTTCATTTATACACTCTTTAAGAAGAAGTCTTAGTGCTAGCTCTTGGTTTCTTCCACCTAAACCACTACCTTTAACTTTAGTAGTTGTCTCTGCGCCAAACAGCAAAGAGTAGCTCTCATATTTACTCTCATATTTTTTTATCTTATCGCTTATAAATGTTGCTGCTTTTGGTGAACTCATATCAAGAGTTGTTGTTACTATTTTTACTTTTTGAACCATTGGAGCTATAAACTTTGAAGCTTTACTCAAAGCTAGTGCATTGTCCCCTATGATGTAGTGAGGAGTCTCTCCATTAAACAAAGGAGCAGAACCAATTGTTTGTAAATCATTACCAATAACATCACTTAAAACTAAAACAACACCTTTACATGTAGTGTGTTCAGCTAACTTTCCTCCCTTAATTTGTGAAATAGATTTTCTAACACTGTTGAGTGCTTTAATATCTATTCCAGAAGTTAAAAGTGAAGCAGATATTTTTTGAAAATCTTTTAAAGTTAGTCCATCAATAGGTTTTTCTATCATAGCTGATGCACCACCTGAGAGTAAGAAAATGAACATATCTTCTTTGCTCATTTTTTGCATTTCACTAATTATTTCATCTGCACTATCAACACTTTTTTGAGACAAAAGCGGATGTGTAGAGGTGATATGTTTTACTCTTTTAAGTTTTGCATTTTGGTTTGAGACAACAACTCCACCAGCAATCTTTTTTCCCAAAATTTTCTCACACTCTTTAGCCATTCCCAATGAGGCTTTTCCTGCTCCAAAAATGTAGAGTTTTTTAAAACTATCAAGCGCTACTTTTTTCTTTGCAATGTGTATGAATTTATCATCAATAGAGATATTTTGAGAAATTACCTGCTGAGGTTTTACTGCATTAATTGCTTTGAAATATATCTTTTTTAGAGTCTCAATATTAGACATTTTTCAACACCATCTCATTCCAGCCTTTGCTACCTTGAAAAGTAGATTTTTGAAGATCAAAACGCTCTACATGTAGATGCTCATTTTTATGATTTTTAATTACAATAGGAACATCAACACTCTTTAACATCTCTACATCATTTTCACCATCACCTAGTGCAATAGATGTGATTTTTTCGCCATAGAGTTTCTCAAATAGCTCAACGCTTTTTCTAACAGCAATACCCTTATCTTGATTCTCGCCAATAAGATGGTAAAACCTACCACCTTTAGTAATTTTAAGATTACATGTAGAAGCTACTCTCTTTAGCTCATCAACTCTACTTTCATCATCTAAAATAAAAGGCTCACTAAAATCTCTCATTTTTGAGAACTTTACACTCTTTACATGTAAACTTGTTAATTTGGAGAGTTCCTCATCACTCATATCGCTAAAACCTCTCATTTTAAACTCAACTTTATGCTCATTATAAAACTCTAAAATTTTCTGATAAGGTTGACCAAATTGTAAAATTTTATACTCTTCAAAATCATCCAAAGAGTCTAAGTTAAGATTTTGATAGTTCCTAGGAATAAAAAGAGCAGCTCCATTTTCAACAATAAAAGGCTCACATATTTCAACTTTTTTTTGTAAAAGTTCAACCTCAATTTTTGTTTTACTTGTTGTGAAAATAAGCGCGATATTAAGGAGCTTTACTTTTTGAAGAGACTCAGCAGAGTCTTGAAAGGAGTAGTCGTGATGGTTTAAAAATGTACCATCCAAGTCTGTAAAAATAATTTTTTTCATACACAAATTGTAGCATTTAATTAGCATAAATGATACATTATTTGTATATATTTTATACATTGATGTTACACACTAAAACGCCCCCGTCCGTTTTAGTGGCAGGGACACATGTCCCTACAACCCCCTAAAGCTACGAAAACTTATGTTTTCGAGAATGAATAGGCTTTTTTATGTTTTTATGAAAAATACTAAAATGATAGTGCTTCGTTAGCTTCTCTAGCTTCCATTGAAATAGTTTCTCTAAAAGGTTTAGGTTGATTTTCGGGAGAAAATAGACCTTTTTTCTTATGCTCTCTAATTTTATATGTACCATTTTCATGACCATTTAAGTAGTGTTCATTGAACTCTAGTGTGTATGGCATATCCCATACAATTGCACCCTCTGTTGGACAAACATCTACACATTTAGGAACAGAACAATCAACACACTCAATGCACTTTTCAGGTTTTACATAAGTTAAGTCGCCATCTTCAATAGGAGACTCATCAGCGCTTACAATAGCAGTAGCTGGACACTCATCTACACAAGCGTCACAGTTAATACATAAGTCTGTAATTAAAACAGCCATAATTGACTACCAATCACCTATATTTGCATGAGATTCTCTATCGCTCATAGCAATGTCTGCGATGAATTTTTGCTCTTTTATTTCTGGAAGCATTAGACCTTTTTTCTTATGCTCTCTAATTGCATAAGTTCCACTCTCATTACCCTCTTTGAAATAGTCATTAAACTCTACAGTATATGGCATATCCCATACAATTGCACCCTCAGTTGGACAAGCCTCTACACATCTTGGAGTATCAGAGTGATCAACACACTCAACACAACTCTCAGGTTTTACATAGTAGTTATCATCACTAGGGTTTTTCTCATTACTCTCATCTAAAATTGCCGCTACTGGACACTCTTGCGCACACGCATCACACACTATACACTCATCTGTTATCATTACTGCCATATTAAATCCTTTATACATTTTAATTTATAGCATTACATTTTTCGTTCCATAGACTAGGGAATGAGATATGCACATATATCTTAATAAATAGGAGTAAGTTTTGGAAATAGAGATATTTGATAAAAAAATTACATTACAAAAAAAAGATAGAAAAGTAGGTGGTGAAGCGCCATCTATTAGCTTAAAAATGCTAAATGGTGAAGAGAAAATTGTAGGAATGATGGCAGATAAAGTGCAAGTTATGATAACACTTCCTTACTCAAACAGTCTAAGTTATGAGCTAGAAGAGATTGTTAAAAAACACAGCGCAAAATCACTTATCTATTTTATTAGTTCTGAAAAATTACAACGAAGTGTTGATGAGAGTATTGCAACTATTGAGTTTAAAGATTTCGCTATGAAGTTTGGTGTTTATGCTAATGAAGAGACTTGTGCAAAAGCTATTTTCATCATTAACAAAGATGGTCTTTTTGAGTATGTTGATATTTTAGAAAATGTAGTTGATGAGTTTAATTTAAGTGCATTTGATGAAGCTCTTGAGAGTGCAATTAACTTTAAGAAAAAAGGACACACTCACGAAAATTGGATGGGTGTTTAAAATGTTTAGTGAAGTCACAAAAGAGTGGATGCAAGAGAACGATTATGACATACTAGATATAGACAGAGTTGGAAAACATGGTAACTCAGCACTAATGAAAGCAGTACGTGAAGCAAGAGATGACATTGCAAGTGAGCTAATAGAAGCAGGTGCAGCTCTTGATATTGAAAACATTGATGGAAATAGTGCTTTATGGAACGCTTGTTTTAGTCAAAGCTATAGGTGTGTCGAGTTGCTTGTAGATGCTGGAATAGATTTAAACTCACTAAATGATAACGGTGTAAGTGCGTTAATGTACAGTTCAAGTGCTGGTAAAGATGACATGGTAAAACTTCTTTTAGCTCACGGTGCAGACAAAGAGTTAATTAATTTAGATGGTTTTAAAGCTGTTGATTTAGCAGTAACTCCTAGAATTTACAAAATGTTGAAGTAGATAAGATGGGATTAGTAGAGAATAAGATAAAAGAGGATTTGCTTCAAAGTGTTTATGCAGACTGTATTAAAATTTACGAATTTCTTGATAGTAGATTTGATTTGCAAGAGGATACAAGAGAGGAGTTAATTGCCAAAATGAATACGCTCAATAACGAAATTTCACAACTCTTGAAAGATGTTAGGCTCTCATAATGATAACTCCAGCAATAGGAACTAATGAGCTATATAGACATATAAATACACTTTTGCAAAGCGACACTCCGTTTTTCATTCACGGAAGCCCTGGTATTGGAAAGTCATACATTGTAAATGATATTGCAAAGCAGAACTCTTTAGAGATAATTGATGTGAGACTATCACAATTAGATGCAATAGACTTACGAGGTATTCCTACAATTTCAAATAATCAAACAAAATGGATGCCACCAGTTTTTTTACCAACAGATGAGAACTCTGAGGGGATTTTGTTTTTAGATGAGTTAAACTCTGCACCACTATCTGTTCAAGCTGCAATCTATCAGTTAGTGCTGGATAGAAAAATAGGTGAATATACAATGCCAAAAAAGTGGAGAATTGTTTGTGCTGGTAATAAAATAGATGATAAAGGTATTGTTTTTAAACTACCATCGCCACTAATTAATAGAATGGTGCATATTGTTCTTGAAGCCTCTTATGAAGATTTTAAAGTTTGGGCAATTAAAAACTCTATTCACTCATTTATTATTGGTTTTTTAGGGTTTCGTCCAGACCTGCTTAGTAGCGAAGTTCCAAGTTCTAGTGAAACAAACCCTGCATTTTGTACACCTCGTGCATGGAGTATGCTATCTAATATTATTACAAGTTGTAGTGACATTAACTCTATCTATCCAATTATTTATGGTTGTGTTGGCTATGGTGCAGGAATAGAGTTTGTCTCTTTCATAAAAGTCTATAAAACTCTTCCAAACGTAGATGCAATTTTAAATGAGAGTGATTATGAGAGTGTTCCAACAGAACCTAGTGCGCTCTATGCTCTATGTGCTGCACTGATTGAGAAGTATGAAAATAGTTCACAAGCTCGTAATCTTTTTAACTACTCGAAAAAACTTCCAGTTGAGTTTGCAGTTATGCTTATTAAAGATTTGATTATTAAAGATGAAGATATAGCCGAGTTAGAAGAGTTTGATGAATGGATGAGCCGTTACGGTGAATATATCATATAAAGAGTTATTTCAAAAAATAAGAGTTAATTTTTTGTTTAACCACCCATTTTTATCTGTTTTAGCTCTCTCAATAGCTCACAATTTTCAACAAAACGCTAAGAGTGCTTTTCAAACTAATGGTAGTGAAATCTCTATTGATGAGCAAAAACTATCAGCTTATGAGAGTGATGAAATTACATATTTGTACGCACATACACTTTTGCATATTGTCTTAAAACACCCATATAGACAAAAAACAAGAGATAGCTACATCTGGAATCAAAGTTGTGACATTGTCATAAACAATATTCTCTCAACATTTTCAAACATAGGTGAAGCTCCAAAAGATGAGTTAATTGATGAGAGCTTATCTTCAAAGTGTGTTGAAGAGGTTTATGAGGTGCTTTACAAAGAGTCAGAAGAGCAAAACAGTGACTCAACTAGCAGTGAATCAAAAGAGCAAAATGCAAAAGTTATTGAAGATGAAAAAGGTGATTTGAAGACTCACAAATATGATGAGTCAAAACTAGATATTGAAGAGGTAGAAGATGAGAAAACATCAAGTGGCGATAGAGAAAAAATTGATGCAATTATAATTCAAGCTCTCTCTATAGCCTCACGCTCATCAAATGCTTATGTGGGGTTACAAATTGAAATTGACACACTAATTAAGCCAGAGATAAACTTACAAGATGCACTAAAAGAGTTCTTAATATCATCTCTTTTTGAAAAAACGCTAACTTATGAGAGACCAAATAGACGCTATATGAACTCAGGAATTTACCTACCAGGAAGTAAAAAGAAAGATGAGCTAATAGAGCTCTACATTGCGCTAGATAGTAGCTCAAGTGTAAGTTTAGATGAGTACAAAAAATTCTTAGGAGTAATTTCAGATGTTTGTGAGGGGTTTTATGAGTATAAAATAACAGTTTTGCCATTTGATTTAAAAGTAAAAAGTGAGCATATTGTTAGTTTCGATAGCTTCAACCCACTAAATGATGATGAGATTTTCATACCAAAATCTGATGGTGGAACAGACTTTGATGAGGTGTTAAGATATTTGAAAAAGTCATCTGATATAAGAGCAGATAATCTACTAATGGTGTTAAGTGATGGAGAGTTTGAAATAAGTGAAGCCTTAGTCTCTCAAACACTTTTTATTGTTAGTGATAAAAAAAACATACAAAAGTTGCAGGGCTATGGAAGAGTTATCGAATTTAGTATATAAAGATGAAGTGGAGTCTTTAAAAGATGAGACAAACTTTGAGCAGTTAGGAGATGAGAGGTACATTAACCACAAAGATGTAGAAGCGAGACTCTATTGGGCATTTTGTCGCCCAAGTGGCTCTACAATAGAGCAGATAAAAGATAGCAATCCACTTGTCTCTATCATGGCTTTTAACCACTCAAAATTAGGAGCATTGCAGAGGTTTCAGCTTCTACATGTAGATGTTGTAAAAGATGAAGATTTAAGAAAAAAGATAAAAAATAGAACAAGGATGCTCTTTAGAGCGTTAATTGATGGAGATTTTAAAGAGTTAAATGAGGTCTTAGAAATTGTCCCTATTTTTATAGGTGTTGCAGTAGATCAGCTAAAAAATGGAAGAAAATGGAATGACATTGATGCAGATTTAATTGAGGCAACTGCATTTATAGAAAAAGCAAAAAATTATCTTGATGAGACTTTTTTTGAAGCACTATTTTTAAAGTTAAAAGATATTAGTGAAGATGATGCAACAGAGTTAAAAGAGTTTTTAGAAGAGCTAAATAGGAATAAAGAGTCTTTACATGTAGAGATTTTAAAGCACTTTAAAAATGAAACGTATAAATGGAGTGAAAACTCGACACTACATGTACTACAAAAAAAGAGTATAGAAAATTTAACCAAAGGTTTGTAATGTATCCAAAAAATGTGAAGCGAGCAGTTGCTCATCTGTTAGAGAGAAAAGTTCCTGTGTTTTTGTGGGGTCCTCCTGGTATTGGTAAGTCCTCAATTGTAGCTCAAATTGCTAAAGAGAAAAATATCGGTTTTATCGATTTAAGGCTATCTTTGTTAGACCCAACAGACTTAAGAGGTATTCCGTTTTTTGATTCTCAAAACAGTGAAGCTATCTGGGCTAAAGCGTCATTTTTGCCAGATGGTAAACAAGAAAAAGGCATACTCTTTTTAGATGAGCTAAACACAGCTGCACCAATGGTTCAAGCCTCAGCGTATCAGCTAATACTAGATAGAAAAATAGGCGAATATAGCCTCCCAGATGGCTGGTCAATAATGGCAGCAGGAAACAGAGAGGGTGATCGTGGTGTAGTCTTTAGAATGGCAGCACCACTAGCAAACAGATTTGTTCATCTTGATATGCAAACAAACATAGAAGATTGGAAAGCATGGGCTATAGGTGCAAATATTGACGCAACAATTATTGCATTTATTACCTACAGACCAGATGCACTTTTTGCATTTAGTACAAATAGTGACTCTAAAGCGTTTGCAACACCTAGAACATGGGAGTATGTAAATGAGATTTTAGAATCAAATCCAGAAGATGACCTGTTGCAAGATATGATTAGCGGCTCAATTGGAGAGGAGTTAGCCTCTGCATTTTTAGGTTTTCGCTCCGTCTCTTCACATTTACCAGATATTGAAGCAATTCTTGATGGTACATGTAAAGAGGTTCCCATAGAGCTCTCTGCACTTCATATTTTATGTACGGCTCTAAGTTTAAGAGTAGATGATGAGACACGCTCAAGTGAGCTAAACAATCTACTTACATATACACTAGAGCTTCCAGCTGAGTTTGCGATTATGATTGTTGAAGATTTAAGAAATAGAGAGATTGGATTAGACTACTTAAAAAGTTGGGCTTTGTGGGTTAGAAAATTCAACAAGATTTTACACTAAACTATGGAAGCTGAACTTCTACTAACAAAGGCAAAAGCTAAGCTATCTAGTAAGCATCCATACTTTGGAATGTTAGCATCAAGACTAAAGCATGAAAAAAGTAGCACGATTAACAGCTATGCTAGTAATGGTGTGCGTTTTTTGTACAATGAAGAGTTTATAGAGAGTAAAACTATTGATGAGTTGCACTTTATTTTAACAAATGCAGTTATGCACCACATATTGGCTCATCAGCAAAGAAAGTTAAACAGAAAAGGTCCTCTTTGGCAGTTAGCTACTGACTTTGCAATTAACAATATTTTGAAAAAAAATGGCTTGAAAATACCTGATGGTGTGAATTACAATCGTGAGTATCGCAATATGTACGCTGAAGAGATTTATGAGCATATCAAAAATGAGTTAGGTGCTAAAAGTGACGCTTATGACGATGCATCTACACTCGATAGTTTCATTAAAAAGAACAACCTTGATGGCACAATGTTTAAAAAAGTGAAGAGTGTTGATGATGAAAAAGCAGAGGATAACTGGGAATACGCTGCGTCCATAGCAAAAGAGGTTGCAAACCAAAAAAGCTCAACACCACTAGGTTTAGAGAGACTTGCTAAAAAAATATCAACTAACGATATTGATTGGAAGTTTGAGCTATACAATGCGATTAACCGTCATATGAGAAATAACTACGCTTTTATGCCACCAAATAAAAAGCATATGTATAGAGGAGTAGCACTACCATCACTAACAAGTGACACTCTTAGTTTAATTGTCGCAATTGATACATCAGGCTCAATTAATGAAGACTTACTAGGTGCATTTATTGGTGAGTTCAAGTCTATTATGCAAAACTTTCCAGCTGTCGCAATAGAGCTTTTAATTGCAGATGCAAAAGTACACAAACACTACAGTTTTCAAGGTGGCGAAGAGATGGATTTTGCCATAAAAGGTGGAGGTGGAACAGACTACCGACCAACATTTGACTACATTGATATGAACTTGCCTATGAGTAGTATGTTGCTCTACTTTACCGATGGAGATGGAATTTTTCCAAAAATACCACCCTCTTATGAGGTATTATGGGCGCTATCTCAAAAGAAAAATAAAATCCCTTTTGGAAGAGTAATTCAGATTTTTTAGATAATTTGCAACTTAAAATTTAAATTTAGGATTTGTAAAGAATGAATAACTCAACTTTAAACCTCTATTTAACTCCAACTTCTGGCACATTCGTGTCAGCACCGACACTCACTCAAAGTATCACAGCAATTTAAATCACCTCAAGGTGCAAAAGATTATGCAACACTGAGATCTATAATTGATACTGCTAGAAAGTGAGAC
>JAYEGD010000259.1:0-9170 GCA_034658915.1 Campylobacterota bacterium
AATGCGTTAGAGTATAGTACAACACCATATCCAAGTGACTTTACAATTAAAGGTGTAAAGTTTAGAAATGCAATTTGCTATGAGGCAACTTGTAGTGAAATTTATGAAGATAATCCTGAATATGTAGTTGCAACAAGTAATAATGGATGGTTTGTTCCATCAATTGAGCCAACACTACAAAATTTACTTATTAAATATTACGCAAGAAAATACAACTCTACTGTTTTACATGTAACAAATATGAGTGGAAGTAAAGTAATATTTTAATTATGTTAAAATTCCAAAAAAAAGATTAAAAATGATAGAAGAAGCACATATTGCATTTAATGCAAAAGAGTACAACAAAGCACTTGAGATATATGAAAAGTTGAGTTTAGATGGTAATGTTGAAGCTCAAACATCATTAGGCTACATGTACCAAAATGGTATAGGTGTGAAGAGTGATGAGTTTAAGGCTTATGAGTTCTACTTGAGTGCATCTGCTCAAAATCAACCACTAGCTTGTTTTAATCTCTCAATTATCTATAGAGACGGCATTGAGGGTGTGCAAGCAGATCAGTTTAAAGCTTATGAGTTGATGGAAATTGCAGCTCAAAGAGAAGTTCCAGAAGCTATGTTTGAAGTAGGATTAATGTTAGAACATGGTTTAGGATGTATTCAAAATTACTCAGAGGCGGCTTTTTGGTATGAGGAGTCAGCAAAACGCTCTAATGCTAAAGGGTTCAACAACTTAGGCGTTCTTTACAAAGATGGTTTAGGAGTTGAACATAATTTTGAGAGAGCATTTATCTGTTTTTCAAATGCAGCTTCTGCAAATATTGCGGAGGCTCAATACAATGTTGGACTGCTTTATGATCAAGGTTTAGGTGTTGAAGCAGACCATGAAAAAGCGTTGGAGTTTTGTAGAAAAGCTGCTTACAATGGACATGAAAAAGCAAAAAATATTATTGCTTCATTGCAAGAAGATGGCTCAATTATATGGTAGAGGTTTAGATGTTTACAGGATTAATTCGTGAAATGGCGACTGTTAAAAGTTTCTCCAACTCAGTTCTTACTTTAAGCGCGTCATACAGACCAAAACTCGGGGACTCTATTGCAATTAATGGGGCATGTTTGAGTGTAACTTCACTTAATAGTGATGGATTTAGCGTAGAACTCTCTCCTGAATCTCAAAAGCACTTAGCACTAGAGAACTTTAAAAATGAGGTGCATATTGAGCCAGCTATGATGATGGGCGATAGGTTTGAGGGACATATAGTTCAAGGTCATATTGATGCAATTGGTAAAATAAAAGAGATAAAAAATAGCGGAAATAGTTTTGATGTAATTGTAGAGGTTGATGAAAAACATATAGCTTTTATTGTACCAAAAGGCTCGATAACTATTGATGGTGTGAGCTTAACCGTAAATGATGTGAATAAAAATAGTTTTAGGCTGACAATCATTCCAATTACAATGAAAGAGACGCTCTTTAAACGCTACAAAAAAGGCTCACTTGTAAATATTGAGACAGATATGTTTGCACGATATGTTAGCAATATTTTAACACATCAAAAAAAATCATCTTTATCATGGGACAATGTAGAGATGATGCACAACTTATATTAGGAGAAAAAATGAAAAAAATAGTTTTAGGTAGTTTAGTTGCTACTTCAATTTTGTTTGCAGATGACGCTGCAGTTAATTCAGATGATGAGTTTAAGCTTCATGCGGAGTTAGGTTACATCCAAACAACAGGTAATACAAAAACATCATCATTTTCAACAGATTTATCTGTAAAAAAAGGGTGGGGTAAGCATAGATTAAAGTACGATTTTAATGCGCAGTTTGCAAGTGAAAATGACAAGCAGACAAAAAACAATATGTTTAATGAGTTAAACTACTACTATAGCATTAACAAAATCTTTGAGTTTAACTACCTTGTAGGCTATAAGCAAGATAAATTCTCAGGTTTTGACTACCAAGCATACACAGGTCCCGGGGGTCTTTACAAGGTAATTAATAGCGATATTCAAAAACTTAATTTAAGTGGAAATGTTTTGTATGAACAAGATAACATAGTAAATACAGCAACACAAACAAATTATATAAAAAATTATGGTGCATATGTTGTTAAAGGTTACTACAAATGGGATATTACAAAGAGTTTCGCATTTATTCAAGATGCAAGTTATCGTGCTGAGTTTAAAGAGTCAAGTAACTTCTTTGTATTTTCAAAATCTGCAGTTGTTAGTAAAATTACAGAGATGTTCTCATTTGGTGTAAGCTACAAAGTTGACTACAAAAACCAACCACCAGAGGGAAAAGAGAAGACAGATACTACATTTACTGCTTCGATTATTATAGATTACTAGCTTTCAATAGCAAGCTTTTTAAATTCAATAGATTTTTAAGAATTTAAAATTTTTTGATATAATAATTTAAATAAGTGCCTTACCATTCAATATGCTGAATGGTTACGAAATATAAACAAGGATTTTAAATTGCCAACTTTATTAAATAAAAATGGCTTTAAATTTTTCTTTTATGCAAATGAACATGAACCAAAACATATTCATATTATGAAAAATGACGGTTTTGCTAAAATTGAATTAGAAACTTTAAAAGTAGTTCAAAACTATTTAAAACCTAAAGATTTAAAATTAGCACTTGAAATTATTAAAGAAAATAAAATTAACTTTATAAGGATTTGGGATGAATGGTTTAATTAAAGGTAAAGAAGTTCATTTTGATGATGAATACTTACATGTAAAACTTGAAGACAAAAGAATTATATCAACGCCTATTGAGTGGTATGAACCATTAAAAAATGCTTCAATCAAGGAATTAAAAAATTATAAATTTATCTGCATGAACACAGGCATTGAATGGGAATCAATTGACTATCATTTAAATATAGAAAGTATGCTCGAACTTTCTCTAAAAGATGTTGCTTAATGGCACTCCTAAAAACAGAAAAAGTCTTGAATTTAGTCTCTTAATGGCTCAACACCTACATTGCAACTTATTTTATGCTCCATATTAACCTTTTTTAACGCTAACTCTCTTTTGCTAGCTACCGTTGCACTTCTGAAATTTTTACCACTATTTAAGTAGATGTTTAAGCCATTTTGATAAAGAGCCAATCTTGTTTTTAGTGCGATAGAGTAGGTTGTGAGAATTGCATTTTTGCTCATTGCATCTGTAATATCTTTGAAATACTCTAATGTCCAAAGAGCAGGATTTGATGATGGGGAGAAAGCATCTTGATAGATTATATCAAAAAAATTATTGTACCTTTTTATTACATTTCGTGCATCTTCATAAAATAGCTCTATTTTTATCTTTTCATCTTCGTAAAATCCATTTTTCGCAATATCTCTCACTACATGTAAAAGATCATCAAACTCTTTAGGGTATTTAAAATTGGTTAAATTTTGCACTAACTCTTTGTCTAGTTCTGGGGAGATAATATGAATTTTTTTATCTAATTTTTCTTCTTTAATGTAGAAAATTGTAGCAAGTGTGTTAAATCCTAGACCAAAACAGATATCTAAAATTTTGATGCTATCTGTTGAGGTTTGATTTATTGCAGGGATTATATGTTTGTAAAGTGACTCAAAAAGAGCACCATCTTTTGTAGAGTGGTAGTGTTCATTGTACTGTTTGCTAAATGCAGTGAAGCTACCATCTTCACTCTTTACTTCGTAATGGTTTTGGGTTTTTAAACTAGGTTGTTCAACCAAACCATTAAGCCTTTTTGAGCATGAAGACGATTTTCAGCCTCTTCAAAAATTCTACTTTGTGAACCTTCAAAAACACTCTCACTCACTTCTTGACCTCTATATGCAGGTAAACAGTGTAAAAATATTGCATCTCTATGCGCTGTTTTCATCTGTGCATCATCTATAATGTAGCCTTGAAAATCTCTCTGCCTTTTAGCTTTTTCATCCTCTTGTCCCATTGAAGCCCAAGTGTCAGTTGTTACAACAGTCGCACCTTTTATAGCTTCACTAGCACTGTTTGTAACGGTTATTTTTGCACCACTTTGCTCTGCTATCTCTAAAGCACTTTTTAAAATTTCACTATCTACTTCATACCCTTTTGGAGTTGCAACTCTGAGTTCAAAGCCTAGTTTTGCTGCAAGCATTAACCATGAGTGCGTCATGTTATTTCCATCGCCTACATACGCAGCTACAAGATTGTCTTGCAGCTTATTTTCAATAATTGTCATGTAGTCAGCTAAAAGCTGAATAGGGTGATATGACTCAGTTAAACCATTAATAACAGGAACTTTACTAAATTTTGCAAACTCCTCAATTCTTGAGTGTTCAAAAGTTCTAATCATAATCATATTGCACATTGAAGATATTACTCTAGCCGTATCTTTTAGTGGTTCACCACGTCCTAACTGAATATCTTTTGAAGATAAAAATAGCCCATGTCCACCTAGTTGATAGATTCCAGTTTCAAAACTAACACGTGTTCTAGTTGAACTCTTTTCAAAAATCATTGCAAGTGTTTTTTGTGGCATATATGGTTTTAAGATGCCATTTTTAAGTTCAGCTTTTATTTTTAAGCCTAAATCGATAATTTCTAGTATCTCTTCTTTAGTATAATCTTTAAGTGTTAAAAAGTGTCTCATTGTTAATGACTCCATTGAATATTAATAAAAATCTCAAAAAATTATTTTTTGAAGCTTTAGGGGGTTGTAGGGACATTGTGTCCATACCATCAAAATTGGCTTTGCCTGTTTTGATGTTTATTATTTAGTAAAAAGCAGATATTATAGCACAAATAGGTAAAATGGCTTATGAAAAAAATATTAATAATTACAGCTATCGTAATAGTAGCTATACAGTTTATACCAGTTAGTGAGACAAACCCACTTGTTGATGAAAAGTTAGCTCTTCATCCCCCTTTACATGTAGAGCAAATTTTGCAACATGCTTGTAATGATTGTCACTCAAACAGTACGCAGTGGCCAGCATACTCTAAAATTGCACCAATTAGTCTCTTTGTGGCTTCACATGTAAATAGTGGAAGAAAAGCTATTAACTTTTCAGAGTTTGCAAATATGCCTAAAGAGAGAAAAATCAAGAGGTTAAAAAGAGCAATCTCTTTAATTAAAAATGGAATGATGCCTCTTGCTTCTTACACTCTAATGCATAAAGAAGCAGATCTTACACTAGAGCAAAAAAAGAGTTTAATAGAGTATTTTGAGAGTGAGTTATCAGCTAGTGCTACACACTAAAACGAACTCGTCCGTTTTAGTGGCAGGGACACACGTGTCCCTACAACCCTCTAAAGCTACGAAAACTATGTTTTCGAGATTAGTGTTAATCGTCACTTTTTAGTGCGAAAATTTCATCTTCTTGAAACTCCATATCTTTATCTCTTGGAGGGTCAGATGGAATATTGTCCATTTTAAGTTGTAAGTCTGAGCGAGATGTTGCATTTTCTAAGGCTTTCTCTTTAGAAATTTTTCCATTTTTAAATAGGTCAAGCAGTGATTGGTCAAAACTTTGTGAACCATAAATCTCTCTACCATCTTCTATTAAATCTAAAATTTCGCTATCGCGGTTGTCTTTAATCATCTGTTTAATTAGTGATGTTTGTACCATGATTTCTAAACTAGCTGCTCGTTTATTGTCAATTGTAGGAATTAAACGTTGCGAAATTACGCCACTAAGTGCTTCACTAAGAGCTACACGAATACGGTTTTGCTCTTCTGATGGAAATGTAGAGATAATACGGTTAATTGTCTCTTTAGCATCTCTTGTATGAAGAGTTGAGAAGACCAAGTGACCTGTTTCTGCGGCGTGAAGTGCAATGTCAATAGTCTCAACATCACGCATCTCACCAACTAAGATAATATCAGGGTCTTCACGAAGCGCAGCACGTAGAGCATTTCCAAAACTAAGTGAATCTTGACCAATATTTCTTTGATTAATCAAGCACTTGTTGTCTTTGTGAACAAACTCAATAGGGTCTTCAATTGTAATGATGTGCTGTTTTCTATGTTCGTTTATCTCATTAATCATAGCAGCTAGGGTTGTAGATTTACCACTTCCTGTTACACCAGTTACAAGCACTAAACCATCTTTTACCTTTGTAAACTCTTTGAGAGCTGATGGTAATTTTAGCTGTTCTAGTGTTGGAATAGTCATAGGAATTACACGAAATACTGCTGAAACTCCATCCATTTGGAAAAACATATTTACACGAAAACGGCTAAACTCATCAAATGGATAGACAAAGTCAGACTCTTTATTCTTCTCAAAAGTCTGAAACTCAGTCCCTAGAATCTCTTTTGCAAACTCTATTGCCTCTTCAGGAGTGAAAATTTCATCGCTTATTTTTTCAATACTTCCATTTATTCTTGAGTGAAGATAAGCGTTTGCTTTTACATGTAAATCACTCCCACCTAACTCATTCATCTTGCTTAAATAATTTCTAACTTTTTCTAGTGCGCTCATAATGTTATCCTATTTTAGTGCTGTTAAAATCTCGTTAAATGCTACTTTAAATGCGTCTAGCCCATCTTTTACTTGGTTGTTTAATACTTCATCATAATCAATTTTTGCAGCTGCAATTTTTAAAAAATGCTCTTTAATAAGCTGCTCATCAAGAGGTAATGCTAACTCTCTGTTTCCTTTTAAAACAAATGCATCAATTGTCTCAATAGGAGCTGTATTTACACAGTTTTTACCAATTAACTCATCTATGTAGTAAGCACTTTGAAGTGTGTCGCCTTTTACACCTGTACTTGCAAAAAGCGTTCTATTGTTCTTTACATGTAGAGCTTCTACCATGTTGTAAATAGAGGCTGCATTGTAGATACCGCTAAGTGATGGTGTGATACCTACTTCATTTAACTTCTCATCTAACGCTCTATCTATTCTGCTTACAAAGACACTAATTACGGTATGAACATTTGCAGAAGTTCTGTTTTGTCCAGCTTCAAATGCACTCAAACACTCTTTTGCTTGCTCTTCTTTAAAAATTAGTGTAGCGTTTACATGTATGCCACTACTAACTAGCTCTTGCATCGCTTTGTAGCCAGCTGTAGTTGCTGGGACTTTTATCATTACATTTGGTCTGTTTATTGTCTTAAAAAGTCTCTTTCCCTCTTCAATTGTAGCGTCTGCATTGTCACATAAAAATGGGTCAACCTCTATGCTTACAAAACCATCATCACCAGCTTCATAAAGTGGTAGTAAAATGTCTGCTGCTTTTGTAATGTCTTTAATTGCTATTGCTTCATACTTCTGCTTTGCACCGATGTCTCCAAGTGATTTAATCTGCTCTTTGTATGCCTCAGATGTCAAAATAGATTGCTTGAAAATAGCAGGATTTGATGTTGCACCATTAATGATTTTTTTATTTAGTAAATCTTTGAATTTATTCTCTAAAAAATCACGCTCAATAAAGTCTGCCCATAGTGAAAATTTGTAAGTCTCAATGTACATATTATGCCTCTTCGCTTGTAATTAGTGGTTCTATCGTTGGGTCTATCTCTTCAAAATCTTCTGCAATTTGAGTAAACATTTTGCTTGTTTTTTTACATTTATTAATGTGAGACTCAAAAATCTCTTTTGATGCAGGAAATGACTCAGCCAACTCCTCATAGATTAAAATACGCCCATTAATGTGTAGGTTGATCTCTGCAAAAGCATCTTCTAAATACTTTTTAGTTGTAGTGTGACGAAATAGAGCTTTTACCATTTTGTTACGCTCTTTAATTGCTAATGATTCATCAATAGCTTCAGCTACTCTTTTAATATCAAGACGTGAGAGATAGACACCAGAGCGTGATGGTGCTAAAAGCACTTGAGCAATCTGCTCTACAAATGCTGGAACTGGCTCCTCATCTGCTTTGTCACCTGTGTCTCTATCATCTTTGTTGCAGTCATCTGTTGCACAACTATCATGTACAAATTTGTCAAACTCAGCTTTTAATTCATCTAAACCATTTTTATTCATCATTGTATCAGTTCCTTAATTTATATTTTAGACAAAACTGTGACTTTTTTTGCTTCAAAAGTCTCTATCATCTTTTTTACATTTTCATCTTCTAAAATTGTTCTTCCATCTAGCTCTTTAACAGGCTCATTATCTACACATCCCATTACGCAACTATCTGTCATTACATCTTCTGTTGTTGAGATGCTTTGTTGGAAGCTCTCATCTTTAATAGGCTCTACATGTAGAGCTTGCTCAGGCTTTTTTTTTTCTTCTTTTGTACAAGGTGTTGATTTTATTTTTGTATCATACCCATAAATCTCTTTGACAAACTGCTTTATAACTCCAAATCCGTGACGAAGTTTAGTTTTGCACTCTTCATCTACGCAACTCTCCCACGTTAAAACATCATCTTCAAAAGATACAAACTCTATGTACTTTTCAAAACACTCTCCATACTCTACACTTCTATCTTTTATAGCATCTGTTAATTTCTCAAATCTTGCATCTTTTTTTGGCTCTACACCTTGAGGGTACTTCGCATGTAGTGGTTCAGGCTCTTTTTTAACTTCAACCTCTTCTACATGTAGTGGTTCTATTGGTTTTTGTTCTTGTTCTTGTTTTTGCATCTCAACTGAGTGAGTTATTGTCTCATTTAACTCATCTTCTAGTTGAGAGATAAGCTGTTGTACATCTTTAATTTTAGTTGCTTCTAGCATCTTAAAAAATGTAATGCTTAATACAAATGAGTTATTAGCATTGAGTGCAAAAAGTGATTTAGAGCTACTTAAAATCCCAAAAAAACGCTCTATTATAAGTGTAGAGTATTGAGGGTTTTGCTCATAAAGTCTCTCTTTTAAAAATGCAATTATCTCATCTATTACCAACTCTGCTTCATAGTCATCTAGCTCTTTGATGTACTCAACTACTAACTCACGGTTTTTTGAAAATATTGCACTAAAAATATTTTCTATAAATCTTGGATCAACCAAGCCCAACATATCTGTAACTGTTTTTGTGTCAATTGAGTTTTTTGAGTAAATTATTGCTTGGTCTAGCATGGTTAGAGTGTCACGCAAAGAGCCATTTCCACTACGAGCTAATATGTTAAGCGCATCATCTTCAGCACTTATGCTCTCTAAACCTAAGATGTGCTTTAGATGTTCTGTAATGATTGAAGTTGGAATTCTTTTAAATCTAAAGTGCTGCGTTCTACTTAGAATTGT
>JAYEGD010000260.1:0-2061 GCA_034658915.1 Campylobacterota bacterium
CTCTTTTCAAACTTAGATTTACTAAGTGGTAAGCAGAAAGAGAGACCACTCTTTTATAAATCTACATCATTCAATGATGGTGCAAATAGTATCAACTTAGGAAATGGTGTTGAGTTAATGAAACAAGGTGGAGTAATTAAAATTGGCAATCAAAGTGCTAAAGTAAACCAATTTATTGTAACTCAATACGGTGCAAAAGGTGTGCTTCACAAAAATGTACAAAAACTAGATCCTAAAGCTAATATTTTTGTAATATTTATGAAAAATTACAACCAGTTTTTAGTGCTAGATAAGCGTCTATTTAACTCTCTTTATGTTCAACTTTTTGTTTTAGAAGATTACAACAAAGAGCTTTTTGAGCCTGTAATTATGACACCACTTGCAAAAGTTTATAAGTTAAAAAAATAGCTTAATGTGTGGAATTGCTGGTTCAATTAACCATAATAAATATAACTTAGAAGCAATTAAAGAGTCTCTTTTTCATCGTGGTCCAGATGAACAAGAGATTTTTATTAAAAATAGTGTTGCACTGATTCATACACGTCTAAGTATTCAAGATATCTCAAGTGGTCATCAACCATTTCACTTTAAGAACTACTCTATAATTTTTAATGGCGAAATCTACAACCATTTAGAGCTACGAGAAAAGCTAAAAGAGTTTCACTTCAATACAACTTCAGACACGGAGACACTGCTTTACATGTACATAAAATACAAAGAGAAGTGTTTAGAGATGCTAGATGGAATGTTTGCATTTGCAGTTGTTAATTTTGAGGATAACTCTCTTTTTTTAAGTCGTGACCGTTCTGGTAAAAAACCTCTTTACATGTACAGTGATGATGACTCAATTTTGTTTGCAAGTGAGCTAAATGCAATTAAAGCAGGGGTTGATAGTTTACATGTAGATGACGATGCAATCTACTCATATTTAAGAGTAGGACTTTTTTATAACAGATATACACCATACAAAAATGTGCAAGAGATAGATGCTGGATGTTTTTACACAATTGATATGGACTCACTACATGTAGAAAAATATAGATACTTCGAGATAAAAGATTTTTATGAAAAACCATCACTTCTAAACTTTGAAGATGCACTAAATAAAACAGATGAAATTCTACATAAAAGTGTAAAAAGTAGGCTAATTAGTTCAGATTTGGAAGTAGGTGCATTTTTAAGTGGTGGAATTGATAGCTCTTTAATAGTAGCAATAGCCTCACAGTACCAAGATAGTCTAAAAACATTCACAGTTAAATTTGATGGCGCTTATGATGAGTCGCCTTTAGCTGAACTGAGCGCTAAAAAATATGGCACAAAACATACAACAATAGAGATTAGTATGAATGTTAAAGATGATGTAGAAAAAATCTTGCAAAACTACGGAATGCCATTTATGGATAGCTCAGCAATTCCTAGCTATTATGTCTCACAAGAGGCTAAAAAACATGTAACAGTTATTTTAAATGGAGATGGTGCAGATGAGATTTTTGCAGGTTACAGACGCTATGTCCCTATTGCAAATAGTATGATAAGTGTGGCTAGTAAATTCTCATCACTACTACATGTAATGCCAACACCTCACAATAAAAAGAGCCTCTACTCTCATGTTCATCGTCTTCTTAGTATGTCAAATAAAAAAGGGTTAGATTTCTACTTATCTGCTACTGTCGATATTTTTGAAGATAGTTACACGTTTAAACAAAATCATATTTTAGATGAGATGAGCAGTTTTATTAACAGCTGTTCATTAAAAGGTCTATCCAAGCAACTCTATTTAGACTTTAATATACTTCTACTATCAGATTTATTAGTAAAAATGGACATAGCAACAATGGCTCATTCATTAGAGGGCAGAAGCCCATTTTTGAGTAAAGATATGTTAGAGTTTGCACCAACACTGAGAGATAACTACAAAATAAAAGGCAAAACTACAAAATATATTTTAAGAGAGTTATCTAAAAAATACTTGCCACAACAACTAATAACACAACCAAAAAGAGGTTTTGAAGTACCCTTAAAAAAATGGGTAGAAGAGGATTTAAGCACAAATATTTATGA
>JAYEGD010000261.1:0-9159 GCA_034658915.1 Campylobacterota bacterium
TTCTCATCTGGAGTCTGCTGTAGAGTTGGAAGTTCACCTCTGTTTTGTGCAATTGACTCTTTGAATGCTCTTGGAATATCAAAAACCTCTTTTTTTGCCTCTTCAATTTTTGCTTGAGCCGCGTTCATCGCACTACTATCTACATCTGCTGTGCGACTAAGCTCTTTTTTTTGTAACTCATACACTTCATCAAGGTTTTTAGGCTCATCTTCTACTCTAAAGGCTTTAAGATTTAGGTACTCTACATTGCTGTACTCCTCATCTTTAACCTCTTTTGTCCCTCTAAAAATGAGGATACCTTTTTGAATCTCTGGAAATAACCATAGGGTATCTCTTCTCATTTCAATCTCTTCAAAAAGCTCTTCATCATCTTTTAAAGTAGATGTTGTAAAACTTCTTATAGATAACTCTGGAATTGAAGATAGTAAAAGATGGTGTTTTGGATGCATATTAACAACTGCTATCTCTTCTGCACCTCTAAAGTACTTTTGTTGTTGTTGATCTTGTGGCGCTCTGTTAAAGTAGGTGTAGTCCATGTCTGCTGCAAAACCTGGCCATAGCTCATTTTTCCACTCTTCATCATAAGTTCCTAGTTTACTTGAACACTGCTCCCAAGAGATGTCATAAGGCATAAACCCAGCTGGGTCACTCTCTTCATTTTTGCTAGATGTTAGTGCATTTGGTGCCTCTATGTTTGGTAGTTCTATGCTATCATTGTAGCCTTTACCTATTGGGTTTTTTGCAAATCCCTCTCCACCAAAAGAGTTAGCGTAAGTAAGAGGCATCTGCTTAAAACTCTCTACTCTACTAATTTGTCCCTCGTTCCAAAACCTCTCACCAAAGACAAAAAGCTCTTTACTAATTTCTCCTACTTTAAGTTTTACATGTGAAGCACTCTCGCTTTCTACAGGGTTGTGGCAACTTCCACAAACTAATACCTCAGCATTTGGTTTAGGCATGGCTAGGTCTAAAATCTCTTTGTTTAGCTCTTTCATGCAATCTTTCCACATATCTGCCTCTTTTAGAGGCTCTTCAGGGTTGTTCAAATCAAAGTAGTGTAGGGCGGTAACACATAAGTAGTCTTTGTTGTTTAGTAAGAAACTTTTTAGTAGAAGTCCTGTTGTTTGCTCTTTTAATACTCTCATAATTCAAATCTACAAAATATTTATGATTGTTGATGTTATATTGATACTAGTTGAGTTGATTACCATTGTCTCATGATTGGCAATTTCTGATTCTACGTTGTCAACCCTTGAAGAGATATTATTTACTTGACTCTCTATTGTGTTGATTGAGCTTGATAAGTTTCGTATATCACTCTCAATAGTTTCAGTTTGACTCTCAATTGTACTTACATGTTCACCTATTGACCTTATTGATGAGGTAATACTAGCTGTTTCATTCGTAACTGTTCTTATCTCTGATTCAATAAGGTTTTTTAAGCTTGTGTAAGTACGCATACCTGAATTGCTAACCATAACAATATCTTCTGCAAGCATATTTACTTGTTCATCAATATATGTTTTTTGTTCTGAAATTGATTTTTTAATCTCTTCTATCTCAGTGTGTGAGGTGGTTAACTCTTTCATTCCTTTAGTAGCTACTGCTACGCCCATAGCAACTTGCAGTTCAAAAAGCGCACCAATGGTTACTTCCTCTTTTGCTCCAAGTGTGGAAGCTGACTCATCCCCAACTAAAATCTCTTCAGATCCTCCTGCAATAAATTTAAATTCATTACCTTTTACCATAGTGTGAGACCCACCCTCTGTCTCCCACTTTAATCCAAAAAATGAGTTTTGTGCTTTTTTTTCGTTAGCCTCATCTTTCTCCTCTTGCTCCTTATTATTCTCCTCTATCTTCTCATCTATTTTTTTATCAATATCTTCACTGCTAGAAGAGTTGCTTTCACTTGACATAAGAAAAGTTGAAGCCGCCAATGGTGTTGAGAGTTTAATGTAAGGATTTGGTGTTGCATCTTCTAACTCTATGGTGTGACCACTATGTGTTTGAATAATACTTTTAGTAAGGTTTGACTCAGTTACAGGACTTGGCGTATTTAAGTTTGGTACTGCGCCTGTTATTACAGGTTGGTCTGGGTCGCCACCTTTAAATGTGATAAGCACCTCGACCCCTTTGTGAAGTGGAAAGTGAGTTCCTTGTTTCTCTCCAGCACTAGGTTGTGCCATTCTTAAGTATGCAGATGCTTTTGCGTTCTTCCTTCCACTTAAATCAAATGGCATTATCACTTTGTATCTTCCAAATTTGTCTAACTCTGCTGTATCTCCACTACCTTGCCCATCAATAATAGCAGAGAGTACACCCTCTATTTTTTGTGTAGCTGTTGTAGTTTGCATTCTAAATTGTGTTGAAGATGGTATCATCATAAAACTATTACTATAAAATGATGGCTCATTAGTATCGTGTTCAAACCTTGCAGACAGAGAGCCTTTTTGTGAACCTTGAGACTCTACTCTTATCATTAAGTAGTCACCATTTAAACTCTCTTTAAAGTAGTTACTTAAAGTGAAAATATCTCCAGGTGAGAGTGAGACAATATTTGATTCTCCTATCATCTCTTTTGCCAAACATTTATACTTTTCAGTATGAATTTTACTCAGTTTTTGAGCCTCTTCTTGAGAGCGTACATTATTTCCATAGTAGTATATCTCTGAGTTGTTGTTTGATGCATCTGTTGAACTATTAATATTTAGTGATGGTTTGTTGTAGTTGTAGTTTTTTACTAAAACACTATTTATTGTCTTATTTGAACGATACACAATGCTAGAGACGGCTTGAGCATTATACTCTTGTAAGCCAGATGCTGGTTTGTACAAAATGGTTTCAGAATTTTTACTCTTTTCATGTCTATCTTTGTTATCTGTCACTATTAGTTTGCAACCATTTTCATCTTGTTTGAAATAGAAGTAAATTCCCTCTCTCTCAATCCATCTTCTAAAAAAGTCATACTGACTCTCTTTATATTGACAAATATACTCTCTATTCTCATAACTATTTTGCATGTTGAATATATAGTCATCGCTAGTAAAATATGCATCTTTTAAAAGTGTCTCTAAAATAGTTGGAATGTTTTTATTTAAAAAAATCTGTTGAAATTTTGTTTGGCTAAGTTGCCAAAGCTTAGGAACAAGACGAGCTTTGTATATAGTATTTTCATCAATTTTTTGGTGTGCTTCAAAAAACTCTAAAACACCATGAATATATCTATCTTCACCATCTGGGTTGTGTAGTTGTAGAGAGACTTCAGTTGTGAGCATCTCATCAAAATCTATCTCCTCATTTGATGATATTAAATCTATATCATACTCATACAGTTCACCAATCTCTTCATGACCATTAAATGAGATTACTTGAAAGTTATATTGTGGAAATGATGGGGTATTGAAGCTAAATAGTAACTCTTTAGACATAATAAATCCTTAAATATATAGTTTTTCTATAAGACTCGGTTTAAGTAGGGCTAGTTTTATGCTCAGTGATGCAATTTTTTCACTGTGTAAATCTTCATCAACTGCTTGTAAGCACTCTATGCTAATGTGGTATGCATCTGTAGCAATTTTAGGACTCCACTTTGTTGTAGAGTATTGCTCAATAGTATTTAGTAGTTTTTCAGTATATGCACTCATTAGAGGTCTGTTTTCTAGCTTTAATAAACATTTACAGATTTTAATATTGTTTAAAACCTCCTCTTCAACACAAGAGCTACGACTCATTTTTTCATTCATAGCATCAATAGAACTTAGTGTACACTCAATCTCCTCTTCAACACTGTTGGAACTCTCATAAGAGCTAGAGTTTGAGTTAATATCGTTAGAGTATAGCCATTTTTTTGTACTTTTAGAGGCAAATGGTGTGTAGTCTGAAAAAGTTAAATTCTCTAAACCTGGAAGCTTTGTTATGAAGTAGTTTACCTGATTTAAAATAACATTAGCAGTTTGTGTATGATTTAAACTCATTAGTGACTCTGCTACATAGTAGTGCAAATCTAACCAAAAAAGATATGTAGTTACTCGTGACTCTGCAGCCCATAACAGATCTTCAAAATTCTTGTTTTCATATAGTTGTGCTAATAGCTCTATCTCTTGTGAGTCTGGTGGGTTTAGCATTGTTGTCTTTTTATCTGATGGAGGAAGTGAGTCAATATCTAGCCATGCAAAAGAGCGATTAATAGTAAATAGCTCACTTCTATAATCTTTAGATTCAATCATTTGACCTGTAATCTCATTAAGAGTGTTTACAGTTGCTTTAAAAGCTTCATCTATATTGTCTGATGTTATTTGTACCTGTTTTATTGGTTGTTGTGTAGCTGGAGCTTTTTGTGTTGGCTCTTGAGTATTTTGAGTTACTTCACTATTTTGTATCTCTTGAGGGTTCTGTTCACTTTCAACTACCTGCTCCTCTTTTTGTTTTGAAGTGAGTTTCATATCTATAGTTTTAATTAAAGAGTACAATAGAGGAGCATCTTCTACGTTCTCATTTAAAATTGTATCAATCTTATTGAAATTCTCTAGTAGTTCTACTTTTTTATCTGCTTCTACTTCTAATGAGTCCATATTTTCAGACTCTTTAGTTACTCTTTCAATCCACCAAGCAATAGCATTTATTCTTCCTTTGATACGCCTAGCAGGAGGAAAAAGGGTACCCCAAAAATTCTCCAACAAGTCAGCAATTATTTTTGTACCATCCATAAGACCAACAATACCATGAAGCTTGAAAAGTCCAAAAGAGAGATATGATGCTACTAAAATATTTTTAGATTTATTTTCTAAAATTGAGTTAGAGAGCTTAATGACTCTATCATAATCAACTTCACTAGAAGCTGTTACAGAGGTTAATTTGGCTATCTCCTCACTTAAAGCTATAAACTCATCATCATACTTAACATCTTCACCTGATGGTGAGTCATCACTTATTGGAACTACTCCTAGTTGTGCATAATCCATAACTATTTACCTGCTACTTTTTTTGGTATTTCATAAGGTGTTTTATTGAGTAGTCTTAACATTGAGCCTACACCTTTTATGTTATATTTTACTCTTATCCATTTAATGTTTTGTGTGTTTAGTTCTGTGCTGTTTGTATCAAAATCATCTGCTTTGAAAGTTTCACTACCATCTTTAAAATCTTTTAAAAAGTGTAAGAAACCATCTTCACCCTCATACGTTTTTTCAAGCTCAAAATTGTTAAAACCAAAAGTTAGTGAAGTATCTGCACAACCCGTTGGAGTCCAAATGAATTTTTTTGTTTGAAGGTAGTTGTCATCTTGTAATAGATACTCCTCTTTTGCACACTTTAGTTTTAAATTAACATAGTTTGGCTCTACTTTTGCATCTCTATTAATTTCTGATGGAAATGTTGTTATAGTAACTGGGTACTTGTTTTTGTATATACTTAAAACATCTATTCCACTATTTAAATAACGTAAAAAAGCAGGATCAATATCTACTTTATAGCCAGAAACATCTTTAATGCTATAGCCATATTGATTTAACGATACAAAAGGTTTTAGATCATTTTGTACAAACTTCCAGACTAAGCCCTTCTCTTTTTCAAAAAGTGACATAAGTAAGTTGTGATTACTACTCATAGGTATTGAGCCTAAAACATCACTACTCCATTGAGTATTTAAAATTGTACTCATCTGTCTCACAGAGTAGTCTATCATGAAATTTAGAGGTCCATGTGCAAGTTTATAAATAAACTTCTCATTTGCATAATTTGGTAAAGAGTGTATGAACTGCTGATAATCATTTTCACTCTTATTAAATGATGCTCCACTCTCTTTTGCATTGGCTATAGCAGAAAAAAAGTTTGAGGTTAATAACTTACTTGTTTTTTTATCAGAAACAGTTGATAGTTCAGATAAGTCTTCAGCATAAGTGTTGAATTTTGTAGCAGACTTAATTTGCATTACATATTTTCCACTGCTGTTTTCTGATTCTGCTTTTGAAATAAATTTATTTTCATCACTTACTACTTTTGATAGAAGAGAGTTTTTAGAGTTCTTTATCTCCTTTGCAATGCTCATAATCTCATCTAGCTCAATTACTGCTTGTGTCCATTTTGGTGCTGTTGTTAGTGGTTTGTAAGCTTTTAACTCTTCAGCCATTTTATGAATGAAATTAAAATATGGATTTTGCAAAGATGCCATAGAGTAAAGAGTACTCTCAAATTCAGAGTTGTTTTGTAAAAAGTTTTTACCATTGTCAAATGCTAATGCAAAGTTTCTCCAACGATAGTAAAATCTCTCATCATACCATTTCCAAAATTGTTTAAGATTCTCTTTAAACTCTTTAGGATCTGAGATTATACTCTCAAGAACTTTTACATTTTTAATTAAACGGTCGCGTCCTTTTTGTGTAAGTGAGCCTGAAATTGTTGGTGCTTCTAATGCTTTTTGCTCATCAACTCCTTTCCAAAAATTATTAATATGAATGCTTGATGTCATAGTGACATCTTCATTTGTTAACCAGTGTAACTCTTTTCCTCTTTTTTCAATGATAAGGTCTAGTTGACTTTTGAAAATAGATATATTCTCTTTAATAATCATCCCATCACTATTCCACTCTAAAAATGAGATATAGCTATTTATGAAGAGTTCTGAGACACCTGGTTCTATCTGGTTCTCCTCTTTTAAGACCACTCTATTTGCGTAGTTACGAAAATACTTATTTATTTTTATATTTTGTTTACCATGAAGTACTTGTTCTAGTATATTTATGCTATACATCAAAAAACCTATATTATTAATAACAACTCTTGATGCTGTACTCTCATCAACTTTATCGATAGATTTGTACATTTTAATTGCAAATGTATTCCATAGGTAATCATGAAAGTTTTTAACAAAAAGCTCTTTAATATTTTTTTCTGCTATTTGACTCTGCTCAAAACTTAAAAAAGGCATAAAAATATTCTCATTTAACTCATTTATTTTCTCTATATTTATCCTCAATTTGTCAATATAGAGTATGCGTGATGTCAAGTCCATATTTTTAAGCTCTCCACTGTGCTTCTCGATGTACTCAACCTCATCTATTATCTTTACATTTCTCATAAAAGAGTAGGTGTACATTCCTGCTAACGATAAGAAAATAAATATCCATGAGAGAATTGATATTCTAAAGTTTCTTTTTTGCCATTTAAGATACTCAATAATTGGTTTAAACAAGTATCTGTCATTTGGTAAAATAGTTTTGAAAAAGTCTGTTATAAAGAGAGATCTGTTTTGAGGAGTTGACTCTTTTTGAGAAAGATTGAATTCAGATAAAAATTTAGAGTTGTTTTGAGTGTTACTTAATGCACTTGAGAAGTAAATTCCTCGAAGCATAGGTATTTTTTGGTATGGATTGTCTCCAAAAATAATCTTAGTGTAGTTCTCTAATGCTGGAATAATATAGTCAAACTCTTTTGCAAATAGTAGTAGCTCTTTAGCTTGAGAGGCATCTTTTTTTATAAGTAAAAGTTGAAGTGATGTTACTTTACTTTTAATAAAATCAATCCCATCTTTTAAGACTACATCCCAGTGTTTATTGAGCGACTCATTCATATAGCCCATAGCTTGAGCTTGATTCTCTTTTGGCAAAGAGGATGCAAAGTTAGTAAAACCATAAACCATATCCATCTTTGTAATCATTAAATATATAGGGAATTTAACACCAATAGTTTGCATTAACTCATCTATACGTTTTCTTATATTTAGAGCATCCTCTTCTATGATGTTTGAGTCATTTTCTAAAAGTCTTTGAGCAGAAACTGTAATTACCAAACCATTTAAAGGCTCTTTTTTTCTATCTTTTGAAAGAAGAGATAGAAATCTTTCCCACTCACTATTATCTCTTGCCTCTTCTATTGGAATTGTGTATCTTCCTGCTGTGTCTAAAACAATTGAGTCTTCAAAAAACCACCAATCGCAATTTTTTGTAGCACTTTGGTGAGTAGATGTTTTCATATCTGTAGCTGCAGAAGATAAGTGAGAATTTTTAATTAAAGATGTTTTACCTGAATTGCTCTCACCCATAACTAAAAACCAAGGGAGTTCATATATTGAGTTTCTATTTTTATTTAATTTTGAATTTTTTAGAGTCTCAATTGACCTTTTCCAGTGCTCCTCAAGGTCTTCAATCATTAAAGTGTTTTTTTCACCTTTAGCAATAATTGAATCACTCTCTTTAGCTATAACACGCCTAACAAAGTCTCTCTCATTATTTCTTATAAGATAGCGTCTAAGAAATATTGCTACCAAAACAACTCCAGCAATAGCAATAAAAATTGAGATGCCAATCCATGTAGGCCAGTGATTAATTTTTGAAAAATACCATATTGCAAATAGTATAGATGCAGTAATAGCAAGGAAAATTAGTGTAATAACAACTTTTTTAAACATATCTGTTCACCATCTTTTTAAAATATATTGGATTTATTTAGTAAATGATTTAGGTGTGCTTGAAGAGATAAATAGACAATAAGCCCACCAACAAGTGATATTGCTACAGTTACCCAGAACCATTTATATGAAGTTTTAAACTCTTTTTGCTGTGGAAGTGGATTTTGAGGGTATGCACTATCAAATGAGAGAAGCGAGAATTTGTCTGTAAAGTTATCTTGAACAAACTTTTTTTGCTCCTTAAAGACTCTATTTAAGCTATCTTGATCCTCTTTTTTGTAGTATCTACCTTTAAATCCAAGAAGTAGAGTGTACATGTAAAGCAGTCTTATATCAAATGCATTTGTCGGCAGTTTATCTAGTTTTTCAAAAAACTCAATTCCTGCATTGGAGGTGCTGAAAAACTTTTTTTGAAGCAGAGTTTTTCTCCATAACTTTTTTTCAATATATTTAGAGTTTAAAATAGTTTCATCTATCCAAGCAACAATTGGAAAAAGTGCATCGTTGAAATCATCTTTAATATGATGATTTCTAAAACTATTTTCTGCATCAACTATTAGCTTCTCATAATCAGTTGTAAGTTTTTCTATTGTATAAACTTCGTTTTTGTAATTATCACTAAACTCTAGTGTATATGCGATTAGTTGAGTGAAGCAATCTATAATATTTATTTGACTTTCATTCATAATATTCTTACTTTGTTAAGACTATGAGTTCAATTGATGTGTCATCAAGTGCATCTTCAAACTCTATTG
>JAYEGD010000262.1:0-2048 GCA_034658915.1 Campylobacterota bacterium
GCTCTGTAATCTTTATCTCCAAATGTATTATAGATTAAGACTACTTTTTTACCACTATAAAAATTTGCGATAACTTTCGCAGCGGCCTCATTATGCCCCACATCAATAGTTACATTGTTAGAGATTTTTTCTAATCTTCCAAATAGTTTTAAATCACTGAAATGTTTATGAACATCTTGAAAACCCAGCAATTTAAAAGCTGCTTTTGCAACTTGTAAATTATCATTTAAAAAAGGTGGCAAAGTAGAAGTTACCACCTTTACGTCTATCAACTCACTATATCGGTATAGTTGTACTTTTTTTTGAATTGATATTTTCTTTGCAATCTCATATACAATTTCACTCTCTTGTGGTGCTAAAAGTGCTATTGTACTCATTGAATTTAGTTTTGTAGTTGCAATATCTTCAATACTGCTTCCTAAAAAACCTTGATGATCGATTGAGATTGGTGTAAAAATGCTAAGAGTTTTTTTAACAACATTTGTGGCATCATATTCGCCACCCAAACCAGCTTCAAGAACAACATATTGAACATCTTTTGCTAATACAAGTGCTAAAAGAGTAGTATATTCAAAATAACTCAAAGAGTCAGCATCATTTTTACTTAAATGCACCATTAAAAAGTTATGAGCCTCTTGCAAAGCATCATCACTAACATCTTTTTTGTTAATATTAATACGTTCATTAAAGCTCAAAATATGAGGCGAGCTGTAGTGCAACACACTTTTACCAGCACTAAAAAGAGCATTGGCTAAGAATTTACCAGTTGAACCCTTACCATTTGTTCCTACTACATGTATAACATTTTGAACACTTAATAGATGCTCAATTTTAGCATAAACTCTAGGCATTCGTTCATAGTCTATTTTAGTATAAAACAGAGGTTTTTTATCTAAATATTCAACTACACCCATCTATGAAACTATTTGATTTCTTCCATTTTTCTTTGCAATATATAACTTCTCATCTGCATGTTTAAATGTCTGTTTCAGTGATGGATTTTCACTTCTATTAGCAATTCCACCACTAATTGTTACATCAATACGTGTAGATTTGTACATAAATTTTGTACTTTGAACCTGCTTATTTATTTTATTAGCAAATACCTCAGCACCCTTATTGTTAGTATCACTTATAATAGCTATAAACTCCTCTCCACCATAACGTCCAACAACATCTGATTTTCTACAAAGTTTTTTCAAAATAGCTGCAACACCACTTAAAACCGCATCTCCTGCGTCATGACCATGAACATCATTTACTTTTTTGAAAAAGTCAATATCAAACATAACTAGAGCATATTCATGTCCATGTCTTACATACTCATCCTCTTTAATTTTCAAAAATTCATCAATTGCGCGTTTATTGTAAAGTTTTGTTAAAAAGTCTTCGCGTGATGTTTTTTGAGACTCTGCTAACTCATCTTCAAGAGTTTTTATACGTGTTGCCATCTCTTGTACTTTAGTGCTATGCTCAACTAAATCTTTACTAAAAAGTTCTGTTTTTTGCTCTAGTGTATTTGCAATATTAAATAGTTTTGTGTGTGTAACTTTAAAGTCACTTGACTCAATATCAAGACTCTCCAAGTCTGATTTAATCAACTTTATCTCTTTATTAGATACATCACTTTTTTCCATTAATGTGATTATTTGATGAGAGAGCTTATTAACCAAACCATCAAGCGATTGAACCATCAAATTAACACTCTCTTTATCTAGTGCAATTCTTAATGCTATTGCTCTTTTTATCTCTTTTTCCATCTGCTTAGATGTTATTAGTTCTGGATCATCTTTTAGTGTTTTTGAAATTGTTGCAATTTTATCATTAACACTTGAAGCAATTGATGGGATTAAAGATGAGATAATAAGCGAAGCAACTTGTTCAAACTCACTAGAAGTTGCTGGTGTGCTTGATGTTGCAGTTGAGTTTTTACTCATTTTTAAAGAGGCAATAGTTTTACTTAAATCACTACTATCAACACTTCCAAATTGGCTCAACTCTTGTAAAAAAGTGTCATCATAACTAGTTAAAAAATTGTTCCAATTGTT
>JAYEGD010000263.1:0-2047 GCA_034658915.1 Campylobacterota bacterium
CCTGCTTTACTAACAACATCAACAACCTCACCATTATCAATAAAAGAAATATCAAAACCACTCTCTTTTACTAAAACATTATCGTTATCTACTCTTTGCTCATGCCCCTCTGCTTCATCATACTCAAAAGACCTCTCAGTTCCATCGCTTCCTGTTATAGTCTCACTCTTTGTTGTCATAGTTGATAAACCACGATAAAAAGCACGACTTGAAAAGTCAAAACCGACCGTTCTCATTAAATCATCCCCAGCTCTCGCACTAATAATTTTTTTAATCTCAGCAGGTGGATTATTAGGGTCGAATGTGAATAGTGAGTTACCTATTCCAAAATTTCTAACTACTGCCATATCTGCATTTGTAGGGTAGATAGTTATCTCAAAACTATCTCCACTACTTCCATAAGCGTATTGTGCATCTCCTGCACTGTTTGGTGCTGTTTTTCTTCCGCCTCTACTAGCCATCTGTAGCCTCCTTTGTTACTTTCATCTTCTTACCATCAAACACTAAGTAATCATAATAGTCATCAGGTGCATCAGGATGTTTAGTAAAAGTTATCGTTACACTTCCATCATCATTTTTAGTAAATACAAAATTAATCTCAAATTCTGTCTCTTTTTTCTCTTGCTCTTCTAGGTATTCACTTGATAGGATAGGTGTATTATCTATTCTCTCTTTGTGCATAAAGCTATAGAGTTCAGCAGGTAATCCATCATCATCAAGAGAGTTGTCATCATAAATTTTTATGTAAGTGTTACCGTCACTATTGCCATCTGCATCTGTAACCTCTCCATAAAACTCTCTAAGCTCAGGTGTAAAACTTTGGTCGTTAAAACGTGAAGTAACCCAATATGTAATTAAACCACTAGCTACTTCATTTGCTGTTTGTGTTGATAAATATGCACTTGTTCTACTGCTCTTTAGAAGTGTTGTTAAAGTTGTATCTAATCCATCAACAAAGTTTTTAATAAAAGGTGTCTCACTAGGTGGTAGTGCAACTCCATACAAATAAGTAAATCCTACACTATCAGCGTGTACATCTTTTTCATTAAAAATTAACTTACCATCTCTCAATACTTTTTCAGCGTTAAAGATGTTTTGAAGTTGTTGCTCATCGCTTACTACACCACCAATTCCATTATTCACTTGCTCTATTAAAGAGTCATTGCTATCATTAACAGTTGTGTTATTACTTGAACGAGGATAATCTTTATTTAGAGTAAAGCCGCCTTGTGTACTTATGCTTTGAGTACCACTTCCACCAATACTAATAGGTAATGCAACACTATCAGTAAAGGTAACATTTGGTGTAGTCATGTAATCTTTTAGCTCATTAAAGTCTTGCTCACTACCCTCAAAACTCTCGCCTTTTACTATGTTTAAACTAGGTGTTGTAACATTTCTAACCGTATCGTTTGTTAGTGCAATAAGAGTAGCGTTACCATCTAGTGCATTATCAATATCTTCAATAGCGTTGCCCTCTTCATCTTTTTCAAAAGAGTGTAATGAAACCATTTGCAATAAATCTTCTACAATATCAGGGTAAGCCTCTTTTATTGTTCTACCATCATCTAGTACCCAATTAAACATACCCATATCAACGTAACCGTTTGCTATGTCAAGATAAACACCTCCATTGTGATTAACTAGCTTGTATTCAACGTAATCTAAAATATCTCCAAACTCTACACTATGAATAAAACTACCTGTTATGCTATTTACCTCATTTGGTGTAGGTGCATACGAATAGTCTTTATAGTTGTTTGTAGTTATCTTAGTAGGAAAACAATCAAGGTGTTCAATATTATAAGGAATTATATTTGCAATAACTGTTTTAAAATCATCCACTATTCCATCATTTGGATTTAATGCAATGTACTCTCCTGTACCATCAACTTCATTTTCTGCTATAAAAATCAATGTTTCAGATTCAAACCAATCTTCTATTGTAGATGTTGGATAATTTGGATTAAGATAAAATGTATTATTTACAATATTAAAATAGCTACCGTTGGAGTCTGTATCTCGATAAGATACACTTTCAATTCTA
>JAYEGD010000264.1:0-9079 GCA_034658915.1 Campylobacterota bacterium
ATAAAAAGAATGCTACTATGAAAGAGTATGGAATTGGTGCACAAATTCTAAAATCATTAGGTGTTAAAAATATGCAGCTTCTTTCACAAACTGAAGCGGTAGATTTTGTAGGCTTAAGTGGTTTTGGGCTAGAGGTATCTGAAGTAATACATGTATAAAGGATTGAGATGAAAATTTTAGCACAAAGCGTAAAGGACTTTTTTACACCACAGATACTAAAACTTGCATTTTTACCATTTGTAATCTCAATGTTAATTATGTATGCAATATTCTTCTTTCTAGCAGACATAAGCATAAGTCATCTACAAGATAGTGCTTTACATGTAGAGCAATCTTCACTACATGTAGATGCTAATGGTAATACTCATACGGAGCAAAGTAGTGAGACATACAGTGGCTCTTCTATTGTTGATTTTTTAATGACACACGCTGCAACATCTTGGATAATTACATTTCTTGTCTATACACTTGGAAGTTTTGTTATACTTCTTTTAAGTATTGTTGTTGCAGTTGTTGCAATCGGTTTTTTGACACCACCTATCTTAAAGGTCATTCATACCTACCATTACCAAGATATTGAGTTTATAGGGTTTGGAAATATTGCAGAGATTGGTTGGCATTTTGTAAAAAGCTTTTTTATAATGCTACTGTTGTTAATTTTATTAATACCTCTTTACTTTATTCCACTTCTCAATATGGTTGCATTTAATATTCCATTTTATTACTTTTTTCACAAGTTAATGACATTTGATGTTGGCTCTACAATTGCCACAAAACAGGAGTACTCGGTAATTAGATATCAAAAAGCCAACTCTATGAGATTTAAAACATTGTTGCTATATCTTGTATCTCTAATTCCTTTTGCTATCTTATTTGCATCTGCATTTTATGTAATTTACTTAGGACACTCTTACTTTCAAGAAGTTCGTCGTCTTAGAGCTGAAGCTTGATTGAATTTTCCCTTCTAGGAATGATGGTCGGACTGTTGTCTGGCTTTTTTGGAATTGGTGGTGGAACTCTCTCTATTCCTGGTATGCTATATTTAGGTTTTAATATGAAAGCGGCTGTTGGAATATCTGTTATTCAGATGGTGTTTAGCTCTATTTATGGAAGTTACTTAAACAAGAGAAATGGAACACTAGATATTGCACTTGTTACAACCATCGGCATTGGTGGCTTGATTGGAGCTCAAATTGGAGGATACTTTTTAGAGTATTGGAGTGATAAGTTTTTAGAGATGCTCTTTTTTATTTTAGTGATATTCTCTATGATAAGAATTTTCATATCACCAAAAGAGCATAAAGAGAGAATTAAACACCATCCACTAATATTAGTTGCAATTGGTATGGTGCTTGGAGCATTATCTGTCTCACTAGGTGTTGGTGGCTCAATTTTGTTAGTTCCAATTCTTATTGGCTTTTTACATGTAGATATTAAAAGTGCAATATCTGCAGGACTCTTTTTTGTAGTTTTTTCATCTATTTCTGGTCTAGTTAGTCTGAGTATGAGTATGGATTTAGATTACATAAGTGGTATTATTCTAGGAGTAACTTCACTTATTGGTGTAAGAATTGGTGTGCATTTTAAAGATAAGGTAGATAATAAGACTCAAAAAACACTGCTTCTAATTATGTATATTGTTTTAGCGCTCTATTTAGTAATAAGGATGATAAATGGATAAGATAAAAATTATTGGTGCAAAAGAGAATAACTTAAAAAATATCTCATTGGAAATTCCTAAAAATTCATTAGTTGTCTTTACGGGGCTTAGTGGAAGCGGGAAATCTACATTAGCGTTTGATACTCTGTATGCAGAGGGACAACGTCGCTATATGGAGTCTTTGTCATCTTATGCAAGACAGTTTTTAGATAGAGTTGGAAAACCAGATGTGGATAAAATTGAGGGTTTAACTCCTGCTATTGCGATTGATCAAAAGACAACTTCAAAAAATCCTCGCTCTACTGTAGGAACAATTACTGAAATTTATGACTATTTTAGACTTCTATATGCAAGAATAGGAATCCAGCACTGCCACAAATGTGGAAAAGTAATTTCACAAATGAGTGCATCTGACATCATAAACGAGGTTAGTAAACTTCCACTCAACTCAAAAGTTGTAATTTTAGCACCACTTGTAAGAGAGAAAAAAGGCTCATACTCTGAGCTTTTAGAGTCACTTGTTCATAAAGGCTATGTAAGAGCTATGATAGATGGTGTAATGGTTCGTCTTGATGAGGAGATAGAGCTCTCAAAAACTAAAAAACATACCATTAAAGTTGTAATAGATAGGTTAGTAATAAAAGATGACAATAGAGATAGAATTGCATCAGATGTAGAGAAAGCTCTTAAACAGAGCTACGGAGAAGTAGAGTTAGAGATTTTAAACCATAAAGAGGTTGGTTTAGAGAGTAAGCTAATTCACTACTCAGAACATAACGCTTGTTTTGACTGTAAAATTAGTTTTGAGCCACTAGAGCCACTTAGTTTCTCATTCAACTCTCCAAAGGGTGCTTGTAGTGAGTGTGATGGTCTAGGAATTAGATATACGCTAGATACCGATAAAATAATCAATGAAGAGTTAAGTGTTGAAAAAGGAGCTGTTAGAATTATTTATGGTTTTAACAAAGGTTACTACTTCACATTTTTAAAAGCATTTTGTTTAACTCAAGAGATTGACATAACAGCGCCATATGCAACATTAGAAGATTACCAGAAAAAAGCGATTCTACATGGAAATATAGATGAGGTAACTTTTCAATGGAAAAACCACCCAATTAAGCGTACATGGCCTGGAATTATTCGCATCGCATACGATATGTTTAAAGATGAGAAAGATTTAAATGAGTATATGAGTGAGAAGAGTTGCGATAAGTGTGGCTCTAACAGATTAACACAAGAGTCATTAGCAGTTCAAGTCTCTGGTAAGACTATTGCTGAAATTATTAATCTACCAATTCAAAAGAGTTATGAGTGGTTTTTTGATGATAAGACGTTCTCCCACTTAGGTACGCAAGAAAAAACCATCGCAACACCGATTTTAAATGAGATAAAAGAGAGACTATTCTTCTTGTATGACGTAGGGTTGGGTTACATTACTCTTAATCGTGATGCTAGAAGCATTAGTGGTGGAGAGGCTCAAAGAATTAGAATTGCTTCACAAATTGGAAGTGGCTTAACTGGTGTAATGTATGTTTTAGATGAGCCTAGCATTGGACTTCATGAAAGAGATACTTTAAAGCTTATTAGAACACTAAGAAGTCTGCAAAAAAAAGGCAATACGGTTATAGTTGTTGAGCATGACAAAGAGACAATAGAACAAGCTGATTATATTGTAGATATTGGTCCAGGAGCTGGAAAGTTTGGTGGAGAAGTTGTCTTTGATGGGACACTAAAAGAGATGAAAAAAGCTAAAACACTAACATCTGACTATCTTTATGGACGTAAGAAGATAGAGTATTTTTACAGACGTGAGCAGAAAAATTTTATTACAGTAGAGAGTGTAAATATTAATAATATAGAAAACTTATCATGTGAAATTCCACTAAATAATTTTGTATGTGTAACTGGTGTAAGTGGAAGTGGTAAAAGCTCACTTATTCTACAAACACTTCTACCAAATGCTAGAGAGCTGTTAAACCATGCAAAAAAAGTGAAAAAAATTGTTGGTGCAAACATTAATGGCTTAGAGCAGTTAGACAAAGTAATCTACCTAGACCAAAGCCCAATAGGAAGAACACCACGCTCAAACCCAGCAACTTACACAGGTCTGATGGATGAGATACGCGCACTGTTTGCTAAGACAAAAGAGGCACAAATTAGAGGCTACACGACATCACGTTTTAGCTTCAATGTAAAAGGTGGTCGTTGTGAGAAGTGTCAAGGCGAGGGCGAAAACAAAATTGAGATGCACTTTTTACCAGACATACAAGTAAAGTGTGAAGATTGTAATGGTAAAAGATACAACTTGCAAACTTTAGAAGTAGAGTACAAGGGTAAGAATATTTCAGATGTTTTAAGCATGAGTGTAACAGAAGCACTAGAGTTTTTTAAAGCAATTCCAAAAATGAGTGCAAAACTGACAACTCTAAATGATGTTGGGTTGGGCTATATTACATTAGGACAAAATGCAGTAACACTAAGTGGTGGTGAAGCTCAAAGAATAAAACTATCTAAAGAGTTAAGTAAAAAAGATACAGGTAAAACACTCTACATCTTAGATGAGCCAACAACAGGTCTTCACTTTGATGATGTAAATAGGCTAACATCTGTACTGCATAAGTTTGTAGAGCTAGGAAATAGTGTCTTAGTAATAGAACACAACTTAGATATGATAAAAAATGCAGACTACATAATAGACATGGGTCCAGAGGGTGGAAGTGGAGGAGGGCAAATTATTGCAACAGGCTCTCCAGAAAAACTAGCTCTTGAGAGTGAGAGTAGTGGTAGTTTTACAGGACTGTACTTGAAAAAAGAGTTAGAAGCACATATAAATTCATAAACTTTTTATATTAAGGTTGATTAAAATTATGAAACAAAAAAAACTTCCATACGGATTAAGTGATTTTAGAAGAGTACTTCAAGAGGATTGGTACTATATAGATAAAACTAAGTTTATAGAGAAGCTTGAAGATGAGCAGAGTTTTCTATATTTTTTGAGACCTAGAAGATTTGGAAAATCTCTTACTATCTCTATGCTTGAGTACTATTATGATGTTCAATATAAAAATGAGTTTAAGTCTATATTTAAAACTACTTATATAGCTAAAAATCCAACACCATTAAAAAATAGTTTTTATGTTATGAGATTTGATTTTAGTGCTGTTGATACTACAGATTATGAGAGTAGTTTTAGAAATCATATCCATTTTAAAATAGATAGTTTTTGTAGTAAATATGATATAGATTTAATAGATATAAGAAACCCTATCGATAGATTAGAAAAACTTCTCGATTTTTCTTCTAAGAAAAATTTACCAATCTATATTTTAATTGATGAATATGATAACTTTGTAACAAAACTTTTAGTTAGTGATATGAATACTTATAAAAATATAGTAAGCTCAAAATCTGCTATATATAAAGAGTTTTTTACAATGCTAAAGTATGGTACAACAAGTTCTATAAAAAAGATGTTTATTACAGGTGTTTCCCCTTTGGCTCTATATGATGTTACGAGTGGAAGTAATATTGCTGATAATCTATCACTTAATGAAAATTTAAATGATATGGTAGGGGTGACAAAAAATGAACTTATAGAGATGATAGAGTTTTACAAACTTGAAAACAAAAAAGAGAGAATTATCTCTATTTGCGACCAATGGTATAATTGCTACAAATTTAATGAAGATATAGAGCATACTATCTACAATAGCGATATGATTCTTTATTATCTAAAATCTATCATTCAGTACAGTAAAGAACCAAGAGATTTAATAGATGTAAATGTAAGAACAGACTACACAAAGCTTAGATATTTAGTATATACAAATAAAAAACTAAATGGTAATTTTGAGATGTTAAATAATCTTATATTAGGAAAACAGGTAACAACCACAAAAATTAAAGATAGCTTTAGTGCATTTGAGCTATCGAATGAAGATAATTTTAAATCTTTCATGTTTAGTTTAGGATTTATGACACTTGAAAAAAATCTTTTTCAACTAAATCTAAAAATCCCAAATCAAACTATAAAAAAGTTATTAAGTGAATTTATACACTATGCTTATACCGATTTTAATGATTATAATATTAGTACAGAAAAAATAAATGAAAAGTTAGCACAACTTGCAATCAATAAAAATTTAGAAGTTTTTCACTATATAGCTAATGTTATAAAAGAGTCTAGTTCAATTAGAGACTTTATCGACGGTGAAAACTTTATAAAAGCTTATATCTTGGCTTATCTAAATTTAAATAATTTTTATCAGCTTAAAAGTGAACTGGAGAGCAATAAGGGTTATATAGATATTTTACTTGAACCCGTAAAAGAGGAAGTTCCTTATGGAGTTATGATAGAGTTAAAATATATAAAAAGAAGTGAGTTTTCAAAAAAGCTTTTGGAAAATAAGGTAGAAGATGCTGCTAAACAATTAAGACAATATGATATGGGTGAAGATTTTATAAAAATAGTTTTAGTTTTTAAAGGCTGGGAGATGGTGTATTGTGAGGAAGTAGCATAAATATGATTAAAGAAATAAAATAGGTAATCATTCGTTGTGGATAATCGTCTAGTTTATGATACAATTTTTAACTATTTGATAAAACAACAATTAAATTAAATATTAAGGAAATAGTAGTGTTAAAAAACAATTCGCAAAAAGCTTATGAAGAGGCAAAAAATTTAATCCCTGGTGGTGTTAATTCACCTGTTCGTGCATTTAGTAGTGTTGGTGGAAGTCCACTCTTTATTAAAGAGGCAAATGGTGCTTATTTGGTAGATGTTGATGACAATAAGTATGTAGATTTTGTTCAAAGTTGGGGTCCTCTTATTTTTGGTCATAGAGATGAGTCTATTGAGAGTGCTGTAATTGACGCTGTAAAACATGGTCTTAGTTTTGGTGCGCCAACAATTGCAGAGAGCGATTTGGCTGCACTTGTAGTTGAGACATTTGATAGCATAGAGAAAGTTCGTTTTGTAAGTAGTGGAACAGAGGCTGTAATGAGTGCAATTCGTTTGGCTCGTGGGTTTACAAAAAAGGATGACATTGTTAAGTTTGAGGGGTGTTACCATGGTCATAGTGACTCACTATTAGTTCAAGCTGGAAGTGGTGCATTGACATTTGGAAACCCTAGCTCACCTGGTGTTCCTAGTGACTTTACAAAACATACACTTCTTGCAAAGTACAATGACATTGAGAGTGTTAAAAACTGTTTTGAAAACTCAAAAGATATCGCTTGTGTAATCATTGAGCCAATAGCTGGAAATATGGGCTTTATTCCTGCAGATAAAGATTTTTTAGCACAACTAAGAACACTATGCGATGAAAATGGTGCTTTACTCATTTTTGATGAGGTAATGAGTGGATTTAGAGCAACTTTTCATGGTGCAGAGTCAATTACAGGAACAACTCCAGACATTGTAACACTTGGAAAAGTAATTGGTGGTGGAATGCCTGTTGGTGCATTTGGTGGTAGAGTAGATATTATGGCAATGCTATCTCCTGAGGGTCCTGTTTATCAAGCTGGGACACTATCTGGTAATCCTGTTGCTATGGCTGCTGGGTTTGCATCTGTCTCTAAATTGAAAAAAAATAAGCCTATTTACTCTACTTTAGAAGCTCGTGCAAAGCGTCTAATAACTGGTATGAGTGAAGCAGCTTCGCAAAATAATATACCTCTACAAGTAGCTTGTATTGGCTCTATGTTTGGCTTCTTTTTTAATGAAAATAGTGTTAAAAATTTAGATGATGCAAACAGTTCAAACATGGAACGTTTTGCAAAATTTCACTCTTTAATGCTTGAAGAGGGTTACTACTTCGCTTGTTCTGCTTATGAGACTGGTTTTATCTCTACTGCAATTACAGATGAGATGATAGAAGATGCAATCAAAGCGTGTGAAAGAGTATTTAAGGAGCTATAGATGGAAGAAAAAGAGGAGAAAAAACGTTTAAAACCAATTATTGAGGGAGCGCAACATCTCTCATTGGGTATCTCTATGGTTGTTGCCGTTTTAATTGGTGTAGGAATTGGTCTTGGGTTGAAGTCTATGTTTGATGCACCATGGTTGCTATGGGTAGGTGTTGTGATTGGAATAGGTGCTGCTGGACTAAATATTTATAAAGAGTACTCAAAGCAGTACAAAGAGTTTGAAGAGTTAGCTAAAGAGCCACGCTATAAAATAAAAAAAGAGCTTGAAGATAATGAAGATTAATGATTAAATCTATTAAGTTATTTTTAGTTATTCAGCTTCTAATTTTAACTCTTTTGCTATTTTCAAAAGAGTTTTACATCAACTTTAATGTCGCATATTTTAGTGCATTTTTAGTAATTGTTGCATCTTTTTTCTCACACTACAGAGCTGTTAATAAAAAAGTCGCTACACATAATGAAGAGTATGAAAACTCACCGGATGAGATAGACAAAATAGATGACCCTTACGACTTGTACAGTGAAAATGAACCTGTTGATGTTGAAAATGCAGATTTTAAACAGATTGTAAAAGATGAAAAAGCAAAAATTAAAACTTTTAGTTTTGAGACTCTAAAAAGTGGAGCAGGTGGAGGGTTCTCTTTTTTTAGACTAGGTGCTTATGCGCTTTTAATAGTTGGTTTTATGGCTTTGAAAAATAATCATATCTTGGAAATTATGCCTTACTTAATTGGTTTGAGTGTTGGAATTTTAAGTGCAATTGGAATAACTAAAGTGAGCTATAGATGAAAAAAAAAGTTGCAATAAGTGTTGGAGATTTAAATGGTGTTGGAATTGAGATAGCACTATCTTCACACAATATTATTAAAGAGTATTGTGAACCAATTTACTGCATAAACAACACAATGCTTTCTCGTGCATCGAAACTTTTAAAAATAGATATTCCAGAAGATTTCAGATGTAGTGAAGTAGATGGGGATTTTAAGATAGATGCAGGGCAGGTAAGTGCAGCGAGTGGTTTGTACTCTTACAACTCTTTTGTAAAAGCGATTGAGTTGGCAGATAGAAAAGAGGTAGATGCAATAACAACAATGCCTATTAATAAATACGCTTGGAATATGGCACACTTAAAGTTTAGCGGTCATACAGATATGTTGAGAAAATATTTCAACAAAGAGGCTATTATGATGCTAGGTTGTGAGCAGATGTACGTAGCTCTTTTTACAGAACATATACCACTTAAAGATGTAGCTAAGTCACTACATGTAGAAGCGTTAAGCAGATTTTTTGTAGATTTACATAAAAGCATAGGTTTTCACAATATTGCAGTCTTAGGACTAAACCCACATGCAGGGGATGGTGGAGTTTTAGGCGATGAAGAGAGAGTTATAAGTGAAGCAATTAATGCAGTAAATAGCGTTATAGGAGATGAGCTTTTTATAGGTCCGCTAGTTCCAGACGTTGCATTTACACCCAATGTAAGAAAGAGTT
>JAYEGD010000265.1:0-9053 GCA_034658915.1 Campylobacterota bacterium
CAAGAGAAGAGTTAGAAAGCACAAGAGTAGAGCTAAAACATGAAATTTCAAAAGTTGATGATAAAATCTCAAAAGTAGAAACCAACCTAAGAGAAGAGATTTCAAAAGTTGATGATAGAATTTCAAAAGTAGAAACCAACCTAAGAAAAGAAATCACAAAAGTTGGCTCAAAGTTTGATAAAATACAGTGGCTCATAGTAGCAACGTTATTGACAGTTGTTTTTAAAGATTACCTACTATCATTTTTTAGTAATATGCAATAGAAAAATAAAACTATTTTCTCGCTCCACCTACGCTGAATACCATTTACAAATATCTAAAATAGGGGTCAGACCCCATAATTTTGAGAATATCAATTCAAATAAGCCAAACAAATAATACTATCTCTCTTTGGTCTTGTGGGCATTAATAGTTTTTCTTGGAATCTTTATTTGAGAATTTCTAGTACAAATATCAAAATTAATTGTACGACGAACAACACCCATCGGATTGAAGTTTTAAACTATTTAAGTAGCTGTATATTTTTATTCACTTTGTAAAGTAGTATCGTACTTTTTTTAACACTAAACCATAGGTCCATGTAAAGCTTTAGCTCATCCGTATCTGCTCTTAAATCACTATCTTCAAAAAGCTCTTTTGAGAGTTCATCTAATGTTTTTAATATAAGCTTATAGTGACGTTCAACTTCTGCCTCATTTTCATGTGAATAGACAACAACTCTTAAAAATGCAAGAAGTCTAATAATTATATCTTCAAATTTTTCTGTTTTTTCATTTAGTTTCGACTCTTCTAGCTCATAAATTTTCAATATCCCCTCACGAAGGGTAAGAACTTGATTTGTACACATGTAATTATATGCCCAAATCCTCTCCCAAACAATTTTTCTACTCTCTTTAATTATCCACTTGCTTCCCATGCTGTAAAGTTTATCTGACTCCTCACGTAACTTCACAATACTCGCTTCTGGTGATAAAAATAGAAGTGTGTTTTGCTGAACACTCAAAAAGGAGTGGTAATTTCTTGAGTTCATATAGAACTCTTTTAAAAATTGTCTTACCAATGCTCGTAACTCTCTTGGCGTATCCCATGACATAAACTCTATTACTACAAAGTAGAATATAACAAAAGAGATGCCAACACTAACTAAAAGCTCATCAAACATCTTAAATGGTATTGGAATTTGTATTAATGAAATGGCAAAAACAAGCATTACCATGGGTGGAAAAATTACAAACTCCTCCCCAAATCTTCTTACAAAAAAAACTAAAAAAGAGAGAAGTACCACCAACACCATTCCAAAATAGCTATATGCATTTAGCTCTGAAGCTAAAAAAAGAACATAAATAAAACTTATGCTATAGTAAATAAAAGCTTTTTTTCTTACACCTACATTTCCTAAAAGAACGCTTGTAGCTGCAAAGAAGATATAGACAAAATTCCATGTAACTACAATTTGGTTTAGGTTTAGTACATGTAGTGCTATCGTGCTACTTAAAATCATAGTCACAACAACTTTAAGTGAAGATGTTAAAATAGCCGATGATGGGTCAAAATCTATTAGTTTAGATTTTATTTTATTAATCAATTCTCTATCCTTTATTAAAATTATGATAACATATTAGAGATAAACAGTAGGATAACTATGAAGATACTATTATTGATTTTTATTATATATTTTAACGCTTTAGCATTTGATTATGAAAAAAACATACATTTCCAAAGATTTACAATTCCTGAACTTAATAAAATAAGTGACATACAACTAGAGTTAAAAAAACTTGAAAAAGATACTACTAATAAGAGTAATAAAGAGTTAATTGAACTTTTAAAAAAAGAGCGCTCAAGCCTAGCTCAAGAGTTTATTTCTCAGATTGTAAATAGAAGATTTTCAGACTTTTCTAAACAAAAAATTTTAGCAAGAGAGAATCAAATTGCTAAACTAAAAATTTTAGAAAATGAAATAGATAAAAGTAAAAAATTGAATATTGACACATATATTCAAGAAGTTACATACGACATTCAAGTAACAACACATCAACATGACATTGCTTTTAGAGAGTTAATAGTTAATGGAATTATTGCTCTAAATGATTACAGAGACAATGAACTTTTAGAAAAGGTATATCTGAAATTTGAAGACTCACTAGCAATCAACACACGTGTTTATGACAACCTTTATGCTGAAATAACAAGTAATAACATAGGCACAAAAAAGAGCGCTGAAGAGTTGGAGTACTTAACAAGTTTTTATGAACTAGAAGATCAATTTGCAGTCTATAGCGTAATATTTCTTAGTATGAAAGAGTATAGTGACAAGATAGTCAGTACTGAAAATCTAGTAAACTTACTTCGTTTTGGAAAGCTTATAAATATCATTAATGAGTTGCCTTACCTTCAAAATGCAAACAAATTTTTTAAAAAGAATTTTTTTCAAACAGTTGGTGAAGTTGTTGTAATTAATATTTTACTTCTTTCAATTTTCATCTTATACTTTTTAATACTTGCAATTTTGAGAAAATTAATCTCTACTCTTCACAATAAAGATGATGATAATTACGACAGTAAAATAAAAGTTGATAATCATTTTATTTACAAGAGTTTAGCGAAGCCTTTGAAGATTCTTCTATTTTTATTTGCTATTGATATTTCACAAAGAATTATCTTTTATGCTTATAATAATTTAGATGTTATTTACTATATTGACATTGCTTATGCTCTTATTTTTGTTTGGATTTTATTTAGGTTAATTGACAACTATGTTCTTACATACTCTGGAAACTTTTTAGTAGAATTTCCTGGTATGAGAGCAGAGGTTATTAACTTCTCTATTACACTTTTAAGAGTCATTATTATGGCTGTTGCCATTACTGTTATTTTAGACAATATGAACATTAGTGTTACAGGCTTTTTAGCCTCGTTGGGAATTGGTGGTATTGCTTTAGCTCTTGCGGCTAAGACATCATTGGAAAATATGTTTAGTTCTATCTCTATTATTATGGATAATATGTTCTCACAAGGAGATTGGATTGTAACTGCTAAGGGTCAAGGCACTGTTGTTGAGATTGGTCTTCGCTCTACTAAAGTTAGAACTTTTGACAATGCTCTTACTTACTTTCCTAACTCTTATTTGGCTAACACTGAGGTTAAAAACTTCTCTAAAAGGAAGTTAGGAAGACGGATTAAACTCTATTTAGGTGTAACATATAGCTCGGACATGGACAATATAGTAAAAGGTGTTGATGATATAAGGCAGATGCTAGAGAGTCATCCAGATATCGCAGATGATAATACAGACATTGACAATAGCCTTTTAGAATCTCGAACAAGAGTAGAAAAGCTAGAAGATTTGTACGGAATTTCAAAAACTCTTCTTGTCTATATTGACAGCTATGCCAATAGCTCAATCAATATAATGGTTTACTGTTTTTCAAAAAGTGTCAATTGGGATGAGTGGTTAGCTGTAAAACAAGATGTTCTTTACAAAATTGCTAAAATATTTGAGCAAAATAGTTTAGAGTTTGCATTTCCTAGCAAGAGTCTCTATTTAAGTAACGATGATGATAGTAGTTTTAATCTTAATATTGCTAAAGAGGATTCTAAGTGCGTTTAATTTCTCTTCTTATTTTTATTATTACTAGCTCTTTTGCTTTTGATTATGAAAAAAATATTGAGTATAAAAGATTTAAAATTGTAGAGCTAAATAAAATTAGCGACATTCAAAGAGAAATACTCAAGCTAAGAGCTATGAATTTAAAAGATAATAAAAAACTTATAGAAGTGATAAAAAAAGAGCGATTACTATTTATAAATATGTTTTTAAATAAGTACATAGCAAATAAATACCCTAAAAATCTATTTAACAACTCAAAAAATAAGAAAAAAATAAGAGTTCTAAAAGATAATAAGTTAAGTGCTAGCACATACATTCAAGATGCTACATACAACATAAAAATTCTCTCACATCAGTTAAAAGACGCTTTTAACAAGATGCTTTATGATGCTAACAAAGCCATAGATAATTACGAAAGTGACAAAGTTATAAACTCTATTTTCTTAACTTTTGAGAAAGCTATGACGGTTAATATAAGAGTCTATCGCAGGGTATATAAAGACATTTATGAGACAAACAAAGGGGTCAATAAAAATGCTGATGAACTAAAATTTTTAGCTTGCTACTATATGCTTGAAGATCAGTTTTTAGTCTATGACATAATATTTAAAAACATTGAGCAGTATGTTAATAAAATGTCATCTACACAAACGATGGTGAATACTCTACATGTAGGAGACACAATAGATGCTATAAACAAGCATACCTCTTTAAAAAAGACAAATATAGCATTAAAAAAATATTTCATAATTACAGTTGGCGAAATTATCACTATTGTCGCTCTTCTTCTTTTTATTTTCATCTTATACTTTTCAATACTTGCAATTTTTAGAAAATTAATCTCCACTCTTCACAATAAAGATGATGATAATTACGACAGTAAAATAAAAGTTGATAATCATTTTATTTACAAGAGTTTAGCGAAGCCTTTGAAGATTCTTCTATTTTTATTTGCTATTGATATTTCACAAAGAATTATCTTTTATGCTTATAATAATTTAGATGTTATTTACTATATTGACATTGCTTATGCTCTTATTTTTGTTTGGATTTTATTTAGGTTAATTGACAACTATGTTCTTACATACTCTGGAAACTTTTTAGTAGAATTTCCTGGTATGAGAGCAGAGGTTATTAACTTCTCTATTACACTTTTAAGAGTCATTATTATGGCTGTTGCCATTACTGTTATTTTAGACAATATGAACATTAGTGTTACAGGCTTTTTAGCCTCGTTGGGAATTGGTGGTATTGCTTTAGCTCTTGCGGCTAAGACATCATTGGAAAATATGTTTAGTTCTATCTCTATTATTATGGATAATATGTTCTCACAAGGAGATTGGATTGTAACTGCTAAGGGTCAAGGCACTGTTGTTGAGATTGGTCTTCGCTCTACTAAAGTTAGAACTTTTGACAATGCTCTTACTTACTTTCCTAACTCTTATTTGGCTAACACTGAGGTTAAAAACTTCTCTAAAAGGAAGTTAGGAAGACGGATTAAGATGAAAATAGGTGTAACTTATGGCTCCAAAATTGATGATATATTAAGTGCAGTAGATGAGATAAGAGAGATGCTAGAAGAGCATCCAGATATTGCAAATAGATTAACACAGTTTGACCAAAGTTCACTGCAATCAAGAAGTAGAATTGAAAAACTTGAAGATCTATATGGAATTTCAAAAACTCTACTCGTATTTTTAGACGACTATGGTGAGAGCTCCATAAACATACTCATCTACTGTTTTTCCAACAGTGTTGTTTGGGATGAGTGGCTAGCTGTAAAACAAGATGTGCTTTACAAAATTGACAAAATCATTAAACGAAATAACTTAGAGTTCGCATTTCCTAGCGAAACTCTATTTTTAAGCAATGATGGAAAAAGTGCTTTTGATATAAGCGTCAATAAATAGAGGACGCTTCTAAACAGATAGCTTTACAAGTTAACTCTTCTTAATAGAAGCAGCTATTAAAACACCCTCTATAATCTTTGCTATATCTCCATCTAAAATTGCTGAAACATTTGAGTGTGCTTCATTTGAGCGAGTATCTTTTACTTGTTGGTATGGTGCCATAACGTATGAACGTATTTGATGTCCCCATCCAATTTCACTCTTTTCTACTCCATCAATTTCAGCTTGTTTTAGTGCTAACTCTCTCTCATAAAGACGTGACTTTAACATTTTCATAGCTGTTGCTTTGTTTTTATGTTGACTTCTATCATTTTGACACTGAACAACTACATTTGTCTCAATATGTGTAATTCTAATTGCAGACTCTGTTTTATTAACATGCTGACCACCTGCCCCACTTGCTCTGTAGGTGTCTATTCTTATATCTTTATCTTCTACGACAATATCTATGTCATCATCAATTTCTGGTGAGACCATAATTGAGGTGAAAGAGGTGTGACGCTTTGCATTGGAGTCAAATGGGCTAATTCTCACCAAACGATGAATGCCATTCTCATTTTTTAAGTAGCCATATGCATTAATACCTTTAATAATCATACTAGCATCTTTAATTCCAGCTTCATCTCCAGCTTGATAATCTAACATCTGAGTTGTAAAACCACTACGCTCTGCATAACGTTGATACATTCTTAAAAGCATTAATGCCCAATCTTGTGACTCAGTCCCACCAGCTCCAGGATGAATTGTAATAATTGCATTTGAGCTATCTTGTTCGCCTGAGAGCAGTACATCAATCTCCATACTATGTATCTTTGAACTTAACTCCTCGCTCTCTTCAAAAAGTGTCTCAATTGTCTCATCATCACTCTCATCTTTTGCCATCTCGTAGAGGTCACATGCATCATTTAACATTCCTAAAGTGTTTTCAAACTTCTCTAATTTACGAGATATTTGAGTCTTCTCTTTTTGAATAACTGCTGCATTTTTAGCATCATTCCAAAATTCTGGATTTGACTCTAATCTCTCTATCTCATCTAATCTTTGTTTAATTTGAGTTGGTCTAACAACATCTGTAATATTATTTATTTTATCATTTAGCGTTTTTAATAATTCACTATATTCATAATGATCCAATGTGCATCCTTTTAAATTCTCTCATACTCTTTTGCTAACTCTATACACGCTTCAACTGTTGGTTTAGGTGATATGTGGTAGTGTGCAAAATGTGGTAGTGCTTGAGCTGTTGTTTTTCCAATAACTATTATGTTTTGATTTTGTAAAAAATCATAAGATGCCAAAAAACACTTTACAGCAGATGGGGATGTAAAAATTAGTGTCGCATCAATAGGAATATTTTGGCTTTTAAGTGACTTATTGCAAGAGGTCTCATAAATAATTTTCTCCTCTATCTTCCCACCTAAATCTTTGACATCTTTTACAAAATCAGAAGCAACTACTTGTGGTCTAACATAGAGCCACCTATAGACTCTATGTTTTAAAATTTTCTCTGTTAAAGAGTCTCCATAACCATCACCTGTACCCAAAATATAAGCACCATACTTTTTAGCCTCATCAGCAGTAGCTGAAGATATTGCTAAAATAGGCAAATTAACCCAATCAGGGTTAGAACTCTCAAGAGAGTATATTGACTCTTTTGATGTAATTACAAGTGCATCGTAGTGTGTAAAGTCAATCTCTTTATTAATGTAGTATGTTTTAATAATTGGTATATGAAACACCTCATGGTGAGGTGTTTTTGAGAAGAGGTAAATTGCCATTAAATGTCTATTTTATTCCCACTCAATTGTTGCTGGTGGCTTTGAGCTGATGTCGTAAACAACTCTATTTACACCATCAACTTCATTGATTATTCTTCTGCTTATTCTCTCTAGTAAATCGTGTGGAAGATGTGCAAATGTTGCAGTCATACCATCAACTGCCTCAACAACTCTTACACACACTGTGTTATCATAAGTTCTGTTATCGCCCATTACTCCTACACTCTTTACATTTAATAAAACTGCAAATGCTTGCCAAGTTTTATCATAATAGCCACTAACTTTTAACTCATCTAACAAAATTGCATCTGATTCTCTTAAAATAAATAGGTCTGGCTCATTAACCTCACCCATAATTCTAATACCCAAGCCAGGTCCAGGGAATGGATGACGATTTACTAGTGAGCTAGGAAGTCCAAGTTCAACACCTAATTTTCTTACCTCATCTTTAAAGAGTTCACGAAGAGGCTCAATTAACTCAAAGTCCATCCAATCTGGCAGTCCACCAACATTGTGGTGAGATTTAATTACTTGAGATGGTCCATTAACAGATATAGACTCAATAACATCAGGGTAGAGTGTACCTTGTGCTAAAAACTTAATTCCATCATGTTTTTTTGCCTCTTTTTCAAACTCTGAAATAAAGGTATGCCCAATATGTTTACGTTTTACTTCAGGATCTGTTACACCTTTTAAACCATTTAAGAACTCATCTCTTGCATCAACTGTAATTAGTGGAACTTTAAGGTGTACTTTGAAAATATTTTCAACCTCTTCACGTTCACCTTTTCTCAAAAGTCCATTATCTACAAAAACAGGAATTAGTTGTTCGCCTATTGCTTCATATAGTAGCGCAGCTACAACAGAGCTATCTACTCCTCCACTTAATGCGCATAACACTTTTCCAGTTCCTACTGTTGTGCGAATTTTATCAATTTGCTCTTTTAAGAAATGCTCTATTTTCCACTTTTCACTCACTCCACAAATATTTCTTGCAAAGTTTCTAAGCATCAAATAACCCTCTTCAGAGTGATTAACCTCAGGATGAAACTGCATTGCATATACGCGTTTCTCTTCATTTGCAATAGCAGCATACGGAGAGTTATCACTTGTTGCAATTGTTGTAAATCCCTCTGGAAGAGTCTCTACTTTGTCACTATGGCTCATCCAAACAATACGTTCATCATCACAATCTTTAAATAAAGGCGACTCTGTATAATGGTCAATTTTTAGCTCAGCTTTTCCATACTCATGATGGTCGCTTCTTACAACACTCCCACCAAAATCTACAGCAATTCTTTGCATTCCATAACATATTCCCAAAACTGGAAGAGCTAAGTCGTAAACACCTTTGTCAACTTCATAAGCATCTTTTGAATAGACAGATGATGGACCACCACTTAAAATAATCCCCTTTGGATTTTTTGCTTTAATATCTTCAACACAAGTGTGGTATGGTAAAATCTCACAATATACACGCTCTTCACGCAATCTTCTTGCAATTAACTGAGTGTATTGAGAACCAAAATCTAAAACTATTATGTTAACATCTTTCATGTAACGCCTTTTTTACAATTTTATAAAATATATTAGTGATCTATATATATACCTAAAATTTGGTATTGAATATACCAAATAACTATTGATGTAATGTAACCGATTAATATTGTCCATGAGTATTTCATATGCGCACCAAATGTGTAAATACCTGGAAGTTTTCCCATAACACCAACACCTGCAGCTGAACCAAAAGAG
>JAYEGD010000266.1:0-28508 GCA_034658915.1 Campylobacterota bacterium
GATGACATTGTAGATAGCGGGGATACTCTTAAAAAAGTGATAGAACATCTTAATGAGAAGCATCTACATGTAGAGCTTATGTCGGCTTCTATCTTCTACAAAAAGAGTGCTTTAGTAGAGCCAGACTTTAAAGTAAAAGAGGCAAAAGAGTGGATAGACTTTTTTTGGGAGAGTGATTATTTGTAAAAAAATGTCAACTTAAACTATTAATGACATCATATAAGCTATACTTACAAAAAAACTATGGATTTGAAATTATGTTACTTTTTACGCCTGGACCTACGCCTGTTCCATTAAACACTAGAAATGCTATGTCTGAAGAGACTATTCATCACAGAACGCCTGAATTTGAGGCTATTTTTGAAGATACTAGAGCTAAGCTTTTTAAGCTTTTTGGTATGGATGAGGTTGTTATGCTATCATCATCAGGAACTGGTGCTATGGAAGCTGCGGTTACAAACTTAACTGCAAAGAAAATTCTTACCATTAATTCTGGAAAATTTGGTGAGCGTTTTGGCAAAATTGCTGCTGCTCATAACATACTACATGTAGAGATAAAAAACGAGTGGGATACACCAGCTTCGCTAGAACAGGTGCAAAAAATGCTCGAAGCTCATAGTGACATCGATGCTATTGCAATTCAAATCTCTGAATCTGCTGGTGGACTTAGGCATAGTGTTGAAGAGATTGCACTACATGCAAAGGCTTATAACCCAGAAATTATGATTATTGCTGATGGAATTACAGCAGTTGGTGTAGAAAAAATCGATGTAACAAACATAGATTGTCTGATTGCAGGGAGTCAAAAAGCGTTAATGCTACCTCCAGGATTGGCTATTTTAGGGTTAAGCAATAGAGCAATTGAGAAGATTGGCGCAGGAAAAGGTTACTACTTAAACCTAGCAACAGAGATTAAGTCTCAACGTAAAAACACAACAGCTTATACAGCTGCAACAACTTTGATTATTGGGCTAAACTCTGTTTTAAATGAGATAGATGAGTTTGGTGGACTAGATAAACTTTATGAGCAGACTGCTCTTAGAGGAGCAGCAACAAAAGAGGCACTTAAAAATATTGGTTTACATGTATATCCTAAAAGTCCTGCAAAAAGCATGACTACTATTGATGATGAAAATGCTAGTGAAATTAGAAAAATTCTAAAAGAGGATTATGAAATTAATGTAGCTGGTGGGCAAGACCATCTAAAAGGCAAAATTTTCAGAATTAATCACATGGGACTAATTTCAGCTTATGAGGCTTCATGGGTTGTAAATGCAGTAGAATTGGCACTAGACACTCTTGGTCGTAGGACTTATGATGGTAGTGCAAATGCAACTTTTAATAAAATATTTTTTGGATTAAAATAATGAGTATAAAAGAACATGAAATTCCACAAGGTTCAAAACTTTACTTTGGAAAAAGTGCATCTCTTAAAAGAGAGATAGAGTCAATTGCAAGTGGTGTTCTAAGTAACAGAGGGTATGAAGAGATTGTTACACCTCTTTTTTCATACCATCAACATCAAAGTATTTCAGATGATAAAGCGTTAGTTCGTGTAAATGATGTTCAAAACCACAACATGACGCTTAGAGCTGATTCAACAATTGATGTTGTACGAATCATTCAAAAACGTCTTGGTAGAAATACTACTCATAAGCAGTGGTTTTACATTCAAAGTGTCTATCGATACCCTAGTATTGAGTCCTATCAAGTTGGTGCTGAGTTTATTGATGAGAGCAATTTAGAGGTTGTTTTAAATGACTCCATAGAGATTTTTAAAAAGCTAAAGTTTGAGCCACTTTTACAAATTTCAAACATAAACATTCCTAAAAAAATTGTAGAGTTAGTTGATTTGGAGTTAGAAGATTTTAGACACATAAATATTAAAAAAATGCTCTCTTTAAACATAGATTGGCTAACGTCATTAGTCTATATTCAAACTATTGAAGATATTGACAATATGATAGATATTGTTCCAGAGACACTCAAAGATGAACTACTAAAATTAAAAGCTTTAACGCAAAATGTTAACTACAAAAAAACAACAATTGCTCCACTCTATTATGCATCAATGCTCTATTATGATGAACTATATTTTAAAATGATAGAGAATAATTTTACATACGCTCGTGGTGGTAGATACAAAACTGATGATGTAAGTGCAGTTGGTTTTGCAATAGAAGTAGATGAATTAATACAGAAATTAGAAGAGGGAAATTAATGAAAGCAGATTTAATAGTTGGTATTCAATGGGGCGATGAGGGAAAAGGCAAAATAGTAGATTTATTAGCGCAAAAGTATGATGCAGTTGCACGTTATCAAGGTGGACACAATGCGGGTCATACAATTTGGGTGGATGGTGTTAAGTATGCACTTCATCTTATTCCATCAGGTGTACTAAACAAAGATGCAATAAACATTATTGGTAATGGTGTGGTTGTATCTCCTGAAGCATTAATTAAAGAGATGAAGCAGTTTGAAAACTTGCATGGTCGTCTTTTTGTGAGTGAAAACGCACATATGATTCTAAACTTCCATATTGAGATTGATCAAGCAAAAGAGAAGATGCGTGGAAGCAAAGCAATCGGTACAACAGGTCGTGGAATTGGACCTGCATACAGTGAAAAAATAGCACGTGCTGGTTTTAGATTGGGTGAGCTTAAAAATATTGATAAATTATCCAGTAGAATTATGGACTATTTTGAGCAAAATAGTGCTATTTTTAAAGCACTTAACATAACACTTCAAACAAGAGATGAAGTAGTATTAGAGCTAAGCGATTATGCACAAAAACTTCTGCCATACATCACTAACACTACTCAAATGGTATGGAAGTTGATGAAAGAGGATAAAAAAGTTTTATTAGAGGGCGCACAGGGAACTCTTTTAGATATTGACCATGGAACATACCCTTATGTTACAAGTTCATCTACAATTAGTGCTGGAGCTTGTACAGGATTAGGAATTAGCCCTAAAGATATTGGTGTAATAACTGGTATTGTAAAAGCTTACTGTACGCGTGTTGGTAATGGACCATTTCCAAGTGAAGATTTTGGCGATGAGGGAGAACGTTTAAGAGTTCAAGGGCATGAGTTTGGAACAACAACAGGACGTAAACGTCGTTGTGGTTGGTTTGACGCGGTTGCTTGTAAGATGGCTAGCAGAATAAATGGTTGTGATCAACTCTCAATTATGAAACTTGATGTTTTAGATGGCTTTGAAGAGATAAAAGTGTGTGTAGCGTATGAGTTAAATGGCGAAGAGATAGACTATATGCCAGTTGATTTAGATGATGTTAAACCAATTTACAAAACTTTTAAAGGTTGGGATAAAACTGAGGGTGTTAAGAACTACAGTGACTTACCTCAAAATGCAAAAGATTATTTAAGTGCAATAGAGAAAATGTGTGAGACTAAAATAGGTCTTATCTCTACATCTCCTGATAGAAATGACACTATATTACTATAAAACGCAAAATGAGCTAAGCCCATTTTACTACGTTACCACTGTGGTTCTCTCAGCGAGAAGCTCAAATCACTAGTGATTTTATGCTAAAGAGGTTTCATAATGAAAACACGCTTTGACTCATTGGTTAAGATTAAGAAAGATGATGTTCAAGTTAAAGAGCGTAATGTTCAAAGTGCATTTGTCAGTGTTACAAATGCAACAGACGCAGTCACAAAAGCAACCAATGATTTAAACTCCATAGAGATGCCAAGAGTTGGCACTATGGGTCAAATGCTCCAAACAAATACTATTTTAGGTGCGCAAAGAGCAGTTTTAGTAGAGAAAAGGAATTGGTTAAGTTTTGCTACTTCTCAACTAAATGAAGCTAGAGAACATCTTAAACAGAGTCAAATAGAGCTAGAGAAGTATAACTATTTGAAAAATCAAGAGATTCAAAAAGAGTTACAGCGTATTAAAAAACAAGAGTCAAAAGATTTAGACGAGATAGCTCTAATATCTTTTATGAGACATAAAGAGGGTGCTTAAATGCTACATAAACTACTAATAGTATCGCTTCTTAGCACTTCGCTATACTCTTTAGAAAAAACTGAAAAACTATATAATTGTACTAAAATCTTTGAAGAGAGAAAAGATGAGCTTTTAGTAGAGTTGGAACGAATTGATGAGCAAAGACAAGCACTAGATGCACTAAAAGTTGCTACCAAAGATTTACTAGCAAAAAAAGAGAAGCGTCTAAATGAGCAAGAGGCTAAAATAGATTCAAAATTAGAAGAAGCTAAGAGTAAGGAAGAGTCAATTTCTAAAATGTTAGAAGAGAATAAAAAGGTTTTAGAGGAGTTGACGTCAACTAAAATGTCAAAGGTTTCAAGAATGTATGCAAAAATGAAACCCAGCTCAGCAGCAGCAATTCTTTCAGATATGGACACAAACGAATCTGCTAAAATTTTTCAAACACTAAAGCCAAAAACAGTGGGCAATATTTTTGCAAAAATGGATGCTAAAAAAGCGTCTGAAATTACATTGATTTTAACTAATATCGAAGATAAAAAAGAGAAATAAAAAGAGAAGTTTGCAAACACAATAAGCGATGCTTATTGTGTTTTATTGTTAGTTATTTGCTAGATGTATAAACATCATATCTTGGGAAGATAAATGTTGCATCACGGTAAACAACCACCTCTTCAGGGTTATCAATTGCGTAAGCTTTGATTGTAATTGGTAATACAGTATCTTTTGTGCTATCTTTTACTAACACTTCATCAGTATATAAAATAACAACTTTCTTCTTTTTAATTCCTGGTTTCGCTGTAAAAGCTCTTGTTGGTTCAGCAATTTTAATTTTGCCCTCCATCCCTTTTGGAGCAATTACATCAAAATAGTATTTATGGTCTTTGTTTAGTGTATTTTGTAGTAAGAAAATATACGCATTATCAACACGTTTTTTACCATCATACATAGAGACATCATATAAGCGAGACTCTTTATTAATATTTAAAAGCATATTCTCTTTTGTGCTTCCCATTAGCCCTAAGATAACACTTACAATTACCAAAATAGCAATGTAACCTAAAATTTTTGGTCTAAAGTATTGAGTTTTACCTTTTTTGTAAATAATCTCTTTATCACTTGACCAAGTAACTAGCGACTCTTTACCTAGTTTACCCATAACAGTTGTACAAGCATCAACACACTCTAAACAGTTAATACACTCTAGTTGAAGTCCTTTTCTAATATCAATATGAGTAGGACAAACAGTTACACAACTCTCACAAGCTGTACACTCACTTGTTGGCTCTGCTGCGCGTATCTCTTTCTCTTTTGTGAACTGTTTTTCACCATCTTTGTAGATATCACCACCACGACTAGGGTTGTAAATCGCCATTACTGTGTCATCATCATATAAAACTGACTGGATACGTGAGTATGGACAAACATATACACAAAAGTTCTCTTTCATAAATATTACATCATAGATTAAAAAGAGTACCAATACGATGATTGATCCAAATAGTACACCATGTTCTAATGGATTTTGTAGGTATGAAAAGAAATCTTCTGGTGGTACAAAAAACCACATTAAGTTTGATGCAGCAACTGTTGCTAAAAGTGTCCAAATTAAAGAAGCAATAAGTTTTTTGACTTTATTCTCTGGCTTACTCATGTCTGGTTCTTGCTGTTTGTTTTTAATACGTTTACGAAGACCTAGAATTTTTGTCTCTATTAAATCACGGTAGATTACACGAAAAATAGTTTGAGGACAAATCCAGCCACAAAAAACACGACCACCTAAAACTGTCATACCAAATACACCAATAAACAGTAGCATCAGTAAAAATGGCATTAAGTACAACTCTTGCATATCAAATTGAACAAATGCAAGATGTAGTTTTAACTTATCAAAACTAAGTAAGAATAGATGATTTCCATTGACTGTTATCCACGGTATAATCAATGACATAACTGTAACAACTACATATAAGTAGTACCTTTTAATTCTCCACGGTGTAATTTTCTTTAAAGCTTCGCTCATCTTAACTCCCTTTAGTATCTATTATTTGAGGACATCTTATTGTCTCAATTAACCCTTGTTCCGCATTTTCTATTGGCTCTATTTTGTAGTCGCCTAACGCAATTTTCTTCAACTCTCGTGATTCAATATAATCTTTTAGTGAACTACGACTTACTCCAAACTCTCTTGCTATAAAACTGACACTCATGTTCTCACGCAAAAGTGCAATTATCTGATTGTGAAATTTATCAAACTTTGAAGCAGATCTGCTACCAACTGGTCTTCCAATATCTTTTTTAGTAGATTCTTGAACGATTTGGCGTTGTTTGTCCATAATGCCTAAAACAACCATAAGCTCGCTATCTTTATCTATAATAATAGATTGTTTAACAATGTGTATGGTAATACCATTTTTAAACAAGCAACTTATCATTTGAACCAAGTCCTCTATGTTAGAGCTTAAAACCCAAGTGCCATAAATTATAAGTGCAGAGTTTTTGTTATTATGAAAAAACTCAACTACTTCATCTCTATTACTAAGTCTGCTGCTTTGTGATTTTTGATCAATAAACTCATTATCAATACAAAGTTGTCTATCTTTAGCATAAGTATTCACTAAAATTAGTTGTTCATATACACTATCAAAACTACTGTCACTTCTAATGTAACTTATTGTTTTCACGATATAATCCCCACTTATTATTTAGTTTCATCGTCATTATACATCTTTTTGACGTTAAAAGTCAAGAAACAGTCTATTTTAACGTCAATATGTAGTTTTAACACTAATTATGCAATAATTATAACTATGAATACTTTGTATATTGAATTTAGAGACCCTCTTTTTGGTGTTATAGTTTTTTTTGGTTTTATATTTTTCATTGCAATTAGTAGCTATTGGTGGGGACGTTTTAAGTCTAAAGATGAACATAAAAAGTTAAAAAACTTTATGAAACAGTTCAATATGCTACCAACTACGGATGATTTAGATGAAATTTTAAATAGCAAAAGCATCTCTCATGAAGCTTGGATGATTATTGCACAGACGTTTAATTCTCAAGCACAATTTGAAAAATCTATTAAAGTCTATCAGTATATTTTAGAAGATAAAAATAAAACTAACAGTAAAACTGTTATGCTAGAGCTTGGTAAAACTTACTTTAAAGCTGGTTTTTTAGAACGTGCTAAACTTGTTTTTTTAGAAATTTTAAAAAGACATCCACGTAGTACAGATGCTCTGCACTCTTTGTTACTAATATATGAACAACTTCAAGAGTTTAAGAATGCTTATGAAGTTTTAGAACCTTTAGGTGAGTTAGATCACGAGTGTAAAGATGATGAAATCTACCTAAAGACAATACAGATAATTAATAACTCTGAAACTTCAATAGATGAAAAGTCACAAAAGCTACTTAAAATTTACAGTGAAAATCGTAAATTAACTTACTTGATTTTTGAGTATCTTTTTAGAAACAACAGTTCACTTGCGTGGGAAAATTTAGACCAATCGAAGTGTGAAGATATTGTTGATATTTTATGGAATTTGCAAAAGTCAAAAATAGATGAAGATGTTGTGAAGCAAAATAGTTATTTAAGTGAGCTATATAGTGCAAAAGGTTATGTCGATTTTTCATCTCAAAGTAGCCAATTTGAGTTTGATGTTTTAATTAAGCTACCAAAATCTGTGGCAACTTTACAGTTTGAGTTTTTTTGCAAAAACTGCAAAACTATCTACCCATTCTCATTTTCAAGATGCCCATCATGTCATGGTATAGATACTCAAAAACCTGAAACAGTATTAACAAAGGACTCTTTTGAAAAAAATCTATCTTTTCAGTGATGGCTCATCACTAGGAAATCCAGGACCAGGTGGCTATGGAACAATCATAAGGTATAAAGATAGCGAAAAGATATTGCGTGGAGGAGAAGCACACACTACAAACAATAGAATGGAGCTACTAGGGGTTATTGAGGGTTTAAATGCACTTAAAGAACCATGCGATGTTCTAGTTACATCAGACTCATCTTATGTGGTAAAGGGTATTAATGAGTGGCTACAAAATTGGATAAAAAAAGAGTTTAAAAAAGTAAAAAATCCAGATTTATGGAAAAGATATATAGAAGTTTCAAAACCACACAAAATAGAAGCTCTTTGGGTAAAAGGTCACGCAGGACACGAAGAGAATGAAAGATGCGATATAATAGCAAGAACAGAAGCTGAACAATTTAAAGAGAGGTTATAATATATGAGTAATTTAGATGAGTTTCAAGACTCTTTTGGCTATAAGTTTAAAGATGAAAAGCTCCTTATTGAAGCGCTGACACACAAAAGTTTTAAACAGCCCTACAATAACGAGCGTTTAGAGTTTTTAGGTGACGCGGTTCTTGACTTAATTGTAGGAGAGTATCTTTACAATAAGTTTAAAAAATCTAATGAGGGTTCTTTGTCTAAAATGAGAGCGTCATTAGTTAATGAGGGTGGTTTTACTAGATTAGCAGTAGATATTAATTTGGGTAAATATATCTTTTTATCAAATGCTGAGGAGAATAATGAGGGGCGTATAAAACCCTCTTTACTATCAGATGCATTTGAAGCTGTTATTGGTGCTATGTATTTAGAGACAGGTTTGAGTGAGGTAGAAAAGATAGTTATTTATCTGCTAGAAAAAAACTATAATGATATCTCGCTAGACTCTATTTTTAAAGATTATAAAACAACACTGCAGGAGCTAACTCAAGCACGTTTCTCAATGACACCAGAGTATAAACTAGTTAGCTCATGTGGACCTGACCATAAAAAAGAGTTTGAGCTTAGTGTTACTATTCAAGGTAAAGAGTACGCAACAGCAAAGGGAAAAAGTAAAAAAATTGCTCAACAAGAAGCTGCGAAACTAGCTATTGAAATTCTTGAAAAAGGTGGCTTATGAATCAGTTTGGTAAACTTTTTAGTTTCAGCACTTTTGGTGAATCACATGGAAAAGCAATAGGTTGTGTAGTTGATGGAGTACCAGCGGGATTAAATATTGATGAGGAGTTTATTCAAAGTGAATTAAATCGTCGTAAACCTGGACAAAATAGCTTTGCAACAGCTAGAAAAGAGGATGACAAAGTAGAAATATTGAGTGGTATTTTTGAGGGTGTTAGTACAGGAACACCAATTTGTATGGTGATTTTTAATACAAACCAAAAGAGCAAAGACTACACGAATATTAAAGATATCTTTAGACCAGGTCATGCAGATTTTACCTATTTTCATAAGTATGGATTGCGAGACTACAGAGGCGGTGGACGCTCATCTGCTAGAGAGACAGCGGCTCGTGTTGCTACTGGAGCTATTGCTAAACTACTGCTCAATGAACTCAATATTAAGATAGAGAGTGGTGTTTGTGAAATTGATGGAATTGCAGGAGTTCAAGAGGACTACATGTACTCATCAACAAGTGAAATTTACACACTAGATAAAAGTGTAGAACAAGCCCAAAAAGATGCAATTACAAAAGCTAAAGAGGCTCATGACTCTGTTGGTGGAGTAGTAAAGCTTCGTATTCAAAATTTACCAATTGGCTTAGGTGAGCCACTTTACTATAAACTAGATGGAACACTCTCAGATGCAATGGTAGGAATAAATGCAGTAAAAGCTGTAGAGATTGGCGATGGAATAGCCTCAAGCTCATTAAAAGGTTCTCAAAATAATGATGAGATAAGAAGCGATGGTTTTTTAAGCAATCATAGTGGTGGCATTTTGGGTGGAATTAGTAATGGTGAAGATGTTGAATTGAAAATTTATTTTAAACCAACACCATCAATTTTTATAGAACAAAAAACTGTTAACACAAATAATGAAGAGCTCGAAGCATCTCTTAAAGGTAGGCATGATCCATGTGTTGCTATTAGAGGAAGTATTGTTTGTGAGTCAATGGCTGCAATTGTAATTGCTGATATGTTGTTGCTAAATTTAGGTAAAAAAATAAGTGGTATTAAAAAATACTACATGTAGGGGAGATTATGGATATTTATAGAGTTTTAGCAGTTGATGATGAACCATTTAATTTAGACCTAATAGAAGCGGCACTGAGTGATATTGATAACATTGCAGTGACGTTTGCAAATGATGGACTAGAGGCTCTATCACAACTACATGAAAACGAATTTGATATAGTTTTACTAGATATTCAAATGCCAAATATGGATGGCTTAGAAGTGCTTCAAAAAGTTAGAGAAAACCCAGAATTAGACACACTTCCTATTTTGATGGTTACAGCTAATCCAGAGAAAAAAAATGAAGCATTGCAAAAAGGTGCAAGCGATTTTTTGTCTAAACCTTACGATATTGAAGAGCTATCTTTAAGAACAGTAAACTATGCAAAACTAAAAAAGCTTAGTGATAAAGCGAAACAGCAAAATGAAATTTTAGAACAAAAAGTAACAAAGAGAACAGCCCAGCTTGAAAAATCTCTAAAGTTAGCTCAAGAGACTGAGAGGGAGATATCTTTTCGTTTAGGTAAAGCCTCAGAATTTAGAGACCTAGAGACAGGTAGTCACATTAAAAGAATGGCAGAATATTCAAAGCTTCTTGCACAGCTCTATGGTTTAAGTGATGAGGAGTGTGAATTGGTTCTTTATGCAGCACCGCTTCACGATATTGGGAAAGTTGGAATACCCGATAAAATCTTGCTGAAACCTGGAAGATTTGAAGAAGACGAGTTTGAAATAATGAAGCAGCACTCACAAATTGGTGCAAAAATGCTTGAAGATGGAGAAAAGTACCCAGTAATTTCAGCTGGGTATAAAATAGCGTTAGATCATCATGAAAAGTATGATGGATCTGGCTATCCAAATGGTAAAAAAGGAGATGATATTGATTTATATGCTAGAATAGTGGCAATATCTGATGTTTTTGATGCACTTGGCTCAAAGAGAGTCTATAAAGATGCGATGCCATTAGAAAAGACACTATCTATTATGAAAGATGGTCGTGGAACTCATTTTGATCCAAAACTTCTTGATCTATTTTTAGATAATGTCGATAAGTTTTTAGAGATACAAAAAAGAGTTAGTGATAGTGAGAATGCTCACTCAATTTTAGATTTAATAAAGGAATAATGTGAAACTTTTAATAGCTGAAGATAACGAATTTAACCAGATGGTTTTAAACGATATATTGGAATTAATATATCCAGATGTAGAGATTGATATAAAAGACTCTGCAAAAGATGCACTTGATACAATTGAAGATTTTGATCAATATGATCTAATTTTATCAGATATTGATATGCCTCATATGAATGGGTTTGAATTTTACACACAATTAAGAGAAAATAGAAACTACACAAAACCTGTAATTGCAGTGACTGCACTTGCTATTAAAGGTGATGAAGAAAAAATGTTAGCACATGGATTTGATGCGTACATCTCAAAACCGATAGATATAGATGTACTTCAAAGTGCGATAGGTAAGTTTATTTAACTATTATGAAAAAATCAGCAACATTAGAACTTTTAGAAAATATTGAGAGAGTGTTTGACTCTAAAGAGTTAAACACGTTAGATGAAATTTATTCAAAAGTTTCACAACTAACCTTAGAGTCTCATGGTGATATTTTTAGTGAAGTCATAATATCAACATCAGAAATAGTAAATAAAAGTTATACAATAGTAGATGAATTAAGCTATTTTGATATGAAGATATTTTTTGGTATTAAAATAGTTAGTCTTGATAGTACAAGCAGTGAAATAGCACAACTTTTGTTATATAACATAAAGTGTAAAATTAAGAGGTATTTGCAAATAAAAGCTCTAAATGAGTCTATTAAAAAAGCAAATGAGTCAAACAAAGCAAAAGATAATTTTTTAGCAAATATGTCTCATGAGCTTAGAACACCACTAAATGCAATTAGTGGCTTTTCTCAAATTATATTAATGAGAAGCGACACACCTAAAAAGATACAATCTTATGTCGAAAAAATATCTATTGCTGGAAATAATCTATTAGAACAAGTCAACACAATTTTAGATTTTGCAAAGTTAGAGGCTGGAAAGATGAGTTTTTCACCAGCATTTAGTGATATTGGAGATATTCTTATAGAGTGTGAAACGCTTACTCAAGCTCAAGCAAAAAAGAGAAATATTACTCTTCATTTTCCAGTCATAAAGTCACTAAATCTTTTTGTAGATAAGAGCCTATTTAAACAAGTTGTATTAAATTTAATTAGTAATGCAATTAAGTTTAGTCATGAAAATAGCAATATAAATATAAAAGTTCTTTATGATGTAGCTAAAAAAGCGTATCTATTTAGTGTTTGCGATAGTGGAGTAGGTATTTCAAAAGAGTCTATAAAAACACTTTTTGAGCCATACTCTCAAGCAAAAAACAATCATAGCAATGCAAAAGGTACTGGGCTTGGTCTTAGTATTTCAAAAAAAATTATTACAGAGCTTCATGGTGGAACTATTTGGTGTGAGAGTGAAGAAAATAGAGGGAGTTGCTTTTACTTCTCTATTCCAACAGTTCAAAAAGAGCCACAGCTGATTCAAGGTAGTGGTACAAAAGATGGTGTAAAACTTCTTATTGTTGAAGATAGTGAAGTATATCAGAGAATTCTATCTAGTAGATTAAAAAATATCTGCAATATCTCGCTAACAGACTCTGTTTTAGGAGCTGAAAAACTTCTTGAAAAAAGTAGTTTTGACTTTATTTTATTGGATTTCTTTTTAAGTGATGGTACAGGTAGTGAAGTTTTAGAAAATATGTTAATGAACTCAATTTCAATACCTACAATTGTTATATCCACTGAAGATGATGACTATTTAAATGACTTTGTCTCAGAGTATGATAACTTGTTAGAAATTATAAATAAAAGTGATATAGATTTAATAGAAGCAAAAATTTTAGAAAATATATAAAATAAGAACTTTTACAGCATTTTTACTGTAAAATCAACAACTTAAATTTAAAAAAAGGAAGCATTATGCCTCAAATTCCTGGTGGTTTTGAGCTAGTTTTAATACTAGCTGTTGTTCTATTACTTTTCGGAGGTAAAAAAATACCTGAATTAGCAAAAGGTCTAGGTCAAGGAATTAAAAACTTTAAGAAATCTGTAAAAGATGATGATAATGAAGTTGTAGCAACTGATGATACTAAAAAAGTTGAAACTACAGAAACTGAAGATGCGACTAAAGCACCTGAGTCAACTCAAAAGCAAGTATAGCCTTGAAGCAACGTGTTCAAAATCTACTGCGAGAAAAATTTGATCGTGATGTAGTCTTAGAGAAGCCAAAAGATAAAAGTTTTGGTCATTTCGCAACCCCTATAGCTTTCTCTCTTGCTAAAGAGCTTAGAAAATCTCCAATGGTTATTGCTGAAGATTTAGCTTCATCTTTTAGTGATGATGACATATTTAAATCTGTTGAAACACTTAAGGGCTATATAAATTTTCGTCTATCTGAAAAATTCTTAAACGAGTATGCAACATGGGCGCTTGAAAATGAGTATGAGTATGCTATGAGTGACAAAAAAGGTAGTGTTCTATTGGAGTTTGTAAGTGCAAATCCAACTGGTCCACTTCATATAGGTCATGCACGTGGAGCTGTTTATGGTGATACACTAGCTAGACTTGGAAGACATTTAGGCTATGAAATTACATCTGAGTATTATGTAAATGATGCGGGTAATCAGATTGATTTACTTGGACTCTCTATTCAACTTGATGCAGCTTCAACGCTGTTTAATAAAGAGATTGAATACCCTGAAAAATACTATAGAGGTGACTATTTAGCACCCATTTCATTAGAAGCTAAAGAGAAATTTGGTGAAGATATTTTACTAAATGAGTCAAGACAAAAAGAGCTTGCTCTCTGGGCAAAAGATAGAGTTTTAGAAGAGATTGTTAACACACTTAAAGAAGCAAATATTAAATTTGACACATTCGTAAACGAGTCATCTCTTTATAGTGACTGGGATAGAGTATTAGAGAAAATCTCGACTAATGGAATCTATGAAAAAGATGAAAAAATTTGGTTAAAATCTACACATTTAGGTGACGAGTTTGATCGTGTTGTTGTTCGTGAAGACTCTAGACCTACTTATTTAGCTGGTGATATAATTTATCACAATCAAAAATTTGAACGTCAATATGATAAATATATTAATATTTGGGGTGCTGACCATCACGGTTATATTACAAGAGTAAATGCAGCTATTGACTTTTTGGGTTATGATTACAAAAAATTAGAAGTGATACTTTCTCAAATGGTGAGTCTGCTTAAAAATGGCGAACCTTTTAAAATGAGTAAAAGAAGTGGTACAGTAATACTTATGAGTGATGTTTTAGAAGAGATTGGCTCAGATGCGCTTCGTTTTATTTTTGCATCTAAAAAGTGCGACACGGCACTTGAATTTGACATAGAGGATTTAAAAAAGAGCGATAGTTCAAATCCTATTTTTTACATTCAATATGCACATGCAAGAATTCAAACTATTATCTCAAAGTCATCTTTAAATATTGCACAAATAGATATGACACCACTATATGATTTAAATGAAGATGCAGATTCACTGCTTTTTGAGGCACTTTTACTTCCAGAAGTTATAGATGATGCTTTTCACTCAAGATCAGTACAGAAGTTGCCTGATTACTTAAAATCATTAGCAGCCTCTTTGCATAAATTCTACTATGATAATAGGGTACTAGATACTGAAAACGAAGCTAAATACTTAAAACTTTTCATGGTAGTAGCACTATCAATTAAGAAAGGTCTTTCACTGATGGGAATAGAAGCTAAAAATTCCATGTAAAACTCTACTGTAAAGCGAAAAATAGGAATATTTTTTGCTTGTATGTTAAAGATAAAGGACATCAATGAAAAAAATTATATTAACACTAATACTTTTACTACAAATTTCATACTCACAAACACTCGAAGAGGGTGTTAAATCACTTAAAGCTAACCAATACAAAAGTGCATCAAAAATCTTTTATAAACTTGCTAAAAAAAATGATCCAAAAGCACAATACTATCTGGGCTACATGTATTACAAAGGATTAGGAACAAAAGTAAACTATGCTAATGCTGTATATTGGTGGGAAAAATCTGCTTCTGCTGGTTTTGCTAAAGTTCAATATAATTTAGGAAATATGTATATGCAAGGCAAGGGTGTGGTTAAAAACTCTGAAACTGCAGTAGTATGGTTTGAAAAAGCAGCAAAAAGTAACTACCCTAAAGCACAATATAATTTAGCACTTCTATATGCAAAAGGTGATGGTGTTCCAAAAGATGCAGATAAGGCACTTTTTTGGCTAAATAAAGCAGCAGACCAAGGCTATGTTAAAGCAGAGCTTGACTTAGCTAATCACTACAGAGTAGTCAATGAATTTGTTAAAGCGCTGAAAATATATAGAACTCTTGCAAATAGTGGCAATAAAGATGCATTCTATCAAATAGGTAAGATGTATGAGAATGGAGAGGGTGTTCCTAAAGATTATCAAGAGGCTGCTCTTAATTATGAGGGTGCAACATCGCAGGGGATGGTAAAAGCATATTTAGATATTGCTAAACTCTATATGAGAGGTGGCTACGGAGTTGAAAAAGATCAATTTATGGCACTTGATTGGGTAGATAGAGCCATAGAGAGTGGAGATGTTCCAGCAAGACTCTATTTAGCTAATATGTATGAAAAAGGTGAGGGTGTTGCTAAAGATATTAACAAAGCAATGTCATACTACAATGAACTCTCTTATGAGGGAGTTATTGAAGCACAGTTAGAGCTAGCTGATATTTATTATCATGGTGAGCGTGGTGTTTACAAAAATTACACAAAGGCTAAGCAGCTATTTAAGCTAGCAGCAGAACAGGGTAATTCAATAGCTCAATATAATTTAGGTAATATGTATGAAAAGGGAGAGGGTAACTCTAAAAATCCTGAAAAAGCTCTCTATTGGTTTAAAAAAGCCGCAGAAATTGGTAACGATAAAGCTCAGTATCAAATAGGCTTGCTATACTTAAAAGGTGACACTGCAGATAGAGTTAAAAAAGATGTTAATAAAGCTAAATTTTGGTTACAAAAAGCAGCAGATAGTGGAAATAAAGAAGCTAGACAAGCACTAGCCCAAATTTGAGTTAGTGCTTTTAAGAGAGCTAGCTATGCAATTAAAGATAAAACTCTGTTTTGATCAAGCTCATTTTTTTGAGCTAATGCAATTGTAGAAGCATTTAGGAGTAAATCACTGTTTTTAAATTTCATTACAGACTCTGCCATGTCAGTATCTGCTATTTGTGAATAAGCAGCAGTTGTAGAGTTGATTGTTGCATACAAATTGTCACCAGCACTTGTTAGTGCTGAAGTTGTTGAGCCAACAGAAGAGATAGCACTGTTAATAGAATCTCTAAGCCCCTCTATGCTTTGAGCAGAACTCATCTCAACTCCATCAAGCTCTACATTTGGAATTGATATATCAATATCACCACTTCCTATAGATAGACTCGCATCTCTTCCAAATAGAGAGTTTCCATTAAATGTCGCACTCTGCATAGATTGCTTCATTGAATCTACATTTGAGTTAAACTCACTTTGAAGAGCGTCTCTTTGTGTAGAGCTAAGCCCTGCGTTATTAGATGCAACATTCAGTGCTTCAAGATTGGTTGCCATTTCACTCATATTTTGTAAAGCACCATCAGCAATTTGCATCATAGAGACACCATTGTTCACATTTTGAGCACCTTGAGACAATACATTTGCATCACTCATTAACGCATTCGCAATGCTAACCATTGCTGCATCATCTAGCTCTAACTGATCCCCACTCCCTATTTTGTTTAACTCTTTATCCTCTTTCTCTTTATTGAGGTTTATGGAGTTTAAAAAAGGTGTATTGTTGTTAATTTGCATAATAAATCCTTTTGAGAGAAATTGTTGTTTTTACTCATCTTTATTAATATATGTAATATAACTTGTTATTTAACTATAAATCAAAAAAACTTTGAAAATGCTTAGTTTGATTAACTAAATAGTGCAGCAAGTGATGAAACATCCTCTTTCTCTTCCTCTTTTTGAGACTGTGCTACTTCACTGCTATCTTGCTCAACTAACTCAATTTCAAGACCACTTAGCATTGAAGCTAAGCGAATATTAATTCCACTTTTACCTATAGCTTTTGACTTTTGATCAGCTGGTAGTGTTACGACTGCTTTTGTCTCTGTTACATCTACATGTGAAATAATTGCTGGACTCATAATACGTGAAAGAAATAGCTCTTTAATTGGTGTAAATTCAATACAATCTATATTTTCTCCAGTCAGCTCTTGAGAGACAGCGTTAATTCTAACACCTTTTACACCAACAGTTGCTCCAACAGCATCAATTTGAGGATGATTACTAAGAAGAGCAATTTTTGCTCTCTCTCCTGGAATTCTTGCGCATCTTTCAACCGTTACGGCTCCATCGGCAATTTCTGGGACTTCTAGTCTTAAAAGTTCTTCCAAAAACTTTGGAGATGTTCTTGAGAGCTCTATTTGAATGCCTGCAGCTTTATCTACATTTACACGTCTAACAACGGCACTCATATGGTCACCTACTTTAAATATTTCACCTTTAATACGGCTTTTCATAGGTAGTTTAGCGCGAACTTCGTCTATTTCAATATATGTGTTTTGTTCACCATCAACACGAATAACACGCCCATTAACTATAGTTCCAATTTTACTTTGATATTTAGAGTAGATTTCATCTTCTACTACTCTTTGTATATGAAACTCTATCTCTCTATGAAGTATTGAAGCAGCTGTTCTTCCATACTCTTCTATATCGATAGGAATTTGAAGCTGATCTCCTAGCTCTACGCCATCATCTAACTCCAAGCCCTCTTCTAAAGAGATATATAGTGCTTTCTCTTCTGACTCTAGTTTCTCATCATCAGAGGAAATTACAGTAATCGTTTGATAGACATGCATACTTTTATCTTCTTCTATCTCTGCAATAAACTCAAAATCTTGATTTGTTAATTTTTTAGCTGTTTTAATAAATGCCGTTTTTATTGCTTCTGTTACTTTATCTCTTTGAAGACCTTTTTCATGAGCAATTGCATCTACAATATCTACTATTTTTTCCATTTGTATATCTCTTTTATCATTAATGTTTAAGTAACCATTGATTAGCTACATATTTAGTTAAATTATAACTAATAGTCGCTTAATAAGTTATTTATCGAATATTTTGTATAATAGTTGATTATTAAAAAAACTAAAAAGGGCAATTAATGCAACTAAAATTAGCAGGTAATGAGCTAGACTCAAAAACAAAAAAAATAGATGAATTGAAAATAGATGAGATGCTGAAAAAAGATGACTCTGTAATGTTATATTTTGACCGTGATAACTCACATAAAGATCTTCTAAACTTACAAGACTACTTCACAGAAAAAGGCAATAGTTTTTACATGAAAGAGGTTAAATATGGTCTTTCAGAGAATGAGTATGTATATGGTGTTCATATATTATTATAGTTAGTAAAAAGTTATACAAGGGCTATAATGAGTAAAAAACTTTTTATTGAAACTTTAGGGTGTGCTATGAATGTTCGTGATTCTGAACATATTATAGCTGAATTGAATGAGTTAGAAGAGTACTCTTTAACTTCTGAAAGCTCAGAAGCAGACTTAATCATAATCAATACTTGTTCGGTGCGTGAAAAACCAGTTCATAAGCTTTTTTCAGAGCTTGGAGTATTTAACAAAAAGAGAAAAGATGGTGCTAAAATTGGTGTTTGTGGATGTACAGCTTCACATCTAGGGGCAGATATTATTAAAAAAGCACCCTTTGTAAACTTTGTTCTAGGCGCTAGAAATGTCTCTAAAATTTCAGAAGTTATCAATAAAAATAGAGCAGTTGAAGTTGATATAAATTATGATGAATCAGAGTTTGCATTTAAAGATTTTCGCTCAAGTCCTTATAAGGCGTACATAAACATCTCTATTGGATGTGACAAGCAGTGTACGTTTTGTATTGTTCCTAAAACTAGAGGCGATGAAGTCTCTATTCCTGCTAATTTAATTGTTAATGAAGTTAAAAAAGCAGTGAAAAGAGGAGCTTATGAGGTCTTTTTGCTTGGACAAAATGTGAATAACTATGGACGTAGATTTAGTAGTGAACACGATAAAATAAACTTTACTCAGCTTCTTCAAGAGATATCTAAAGTTGATGGTTTAAAACGTATTCGCTTTACATCTCCACATCCACTTCATATGGATGATGAGTTTATTGAAGAGTTTGCAACTAATGACAAAATTTGTAAATCTATACATGTACCTCTTCAAAGTGGTTCTACATCTCTACTTAAAAGCATGAAAAGAGGCTACTCAAAAGAGTGGTTTTTAAATAGAATTGAGAAGTTAAAAAGCATGGTCGATGATGTGAGTATAAGCAGTGATATTATTGTCGCTTTTCCAGGCGAAAGTGATGAGGATTTCAATGATACAATAGATGTTATGAAAAAGTCAAAGTTTGAGCAAATTTTCAGCTTCAAATACTCTCCTCGTCCTCATACAGAGGCTCAGAGTTATGAAAATGTGGTTGAGCCAGCAGTTGCGTCTGAACGACTAACTTATTTGCAAAATCTACATGATGAAATATTGGACTCTAAAACACCGAAACTTTTAGGTAAAATATATGAAATATATTTTGAAGAGTTACGCTCAGATGGTTATGTAACTGGAAGAAGCTCTAATAATCATGTTGTTAAAGTAAAAGGTTCAGATGAGCTTTTAGGAACATTTAAAAATGTAAAAATAACAGAAGTATCTCGTACAACACAAATTGGCGAGATAGTCTCATAGGCTACATGTAGTGAAAAAAAAAGTTTTACGCTATCTTGCTCTTTTGCTAGTTCCGCCCATTGGTGCGATGCTCATTAAATTAATCTATTTAACTAGTAGAAAAAAATTTAATCTCCCAAAGCCACTTGATGAAAAGAGTGTTGTTTTTGCATTTTGGCATGGAGACCTGCTCCTAGCACCATACATCTACTACCAATTGCGCTCAACTCCTAATGCAAATGTTTTAATAAGCGATCACTTTGATGGAAAGATAATTGCATCAATAATGCGCTATTTTCGCCTTGGAACAATTCATGGTTCATCAAATAAAAATGCTGCAAAAGTTCTTATTAATGCCATGAAAACTCTAAAAAATGGACAAGACATAGGAATTACTCCAGATGGTCCAAAAGGACCACGATGTGAAGTTGCTGATGGAATTATTATTATGGCTAAAAAAACATCTTCTAAAATCATCTGCTTTAATTCAAGACCATCAACGTACTGGAGACTGAAAAGTTGGGACAGATTTGTCATTGCAAAGCCATTTAGCAGTATTGAATTTTTTGCATCTGAACCAATTGATGTAAGTGATTTAGAACTAGAAGAGGCACGAGCTTTAATTAAAAAGGAGCTTATGAAACATGCTCTTTAAATCAACTATTATTTTTTTAGCACTTTTTATTTTGGGTTCAATGGGAGTCTATTTTTTGTTAGATAGCTCTTATGAAAAGTCTATTGAAGCAAAATACTACTACTCAATAAATGACTATGAGAGAGCTTATGAACTCTCAAAAGTAGCATTTGAAGAGAATAGTTACAATAAAATGGCATCTACTATTATGACGCAGAGTCAAGTTGCAATCAAATATACAACATACATAAATAGTGCTCGTGAGTATATTTCGCAAATTTCAAAAATGGGTCAAGAAGATACAATTTCGCCACAAAATAGAGCAAAAATAGGTATGATTTGCGCAATTATGATAGATAGCTATCCAAAACTAACACCAACAAAACTCACAGATCAGATTTTAATTGATGACGCAAAAGAGTATTATGAGAAATTTTTAGACCTGCATGAAAACACTACTAAATAAGCAACGTCTCAATTTTTTAGACTATCTTGATGGAATAAGGGGCTACTCTCAACTGAGCATTAAGAGTTACAATGAAGCTATTGTTGAGGCTTTAAAGCTTAGTGATATCTATGAAGAAGATGGTTTTATTGTAATCAATTTAATGCCATTAAGATTACATGTAAAGCAACAAAGCCCAAAAACAATCAGTAAAAAACTAAGCTCTATTAGATCTTTTGTTAAATATTTACACAATAACTCTCTACATGTAAAGCTAATGAATGATGATTCTATTAAAGTTCCATCATCTCTTCCAAAACCTATCTCGAATAAATATATAGAAGATGCACTACATGTAGCAGACGATGAAGAGAGATTAATAGTAACTATGATATACACTTTAGGACTAAGAATTTCAGAACTTTCAAACATAAAACTGTGTGATATTAAAGATGAATGGATTACTGTTTTGGGTAAAGGAAACAAGTATAGAAATGTACCACTGTTGAAAATTACAGCTGATTTAATTACCGATTACTGCTCAAAAAAGAGTCAAACAACATACCTTTTTGAAAAAGAAAACGTGAAATTAAGCGAAAATAGCATAAGATATAAGATTAATAAATTGTTCAAAAAAATAGGTTTAAAGGTCACTCCACATCAACTAAGGCACTCTTATGCAACCGAATTGCTAAATGCAGATGCTAGAATATCCGATGTTAGTGAATTGTTAGGTCATAAATCGATGGCTACAACGCAGGTATATACGAAACTTTCAAGCTCTTTGAAGCTTCGTAGTTACGCAAATGCACATCCATTATGTAAGGGAATTGATGAAGATACTCAATAAGATAAAACAATTTTATCAAAATGTTTTCATATCTATATTGCCATCTTCAACGCAAACATTTGTCTATGTGAGCATAGAAAAAAATAAAAAATCAAATGTTATTCACAAAGAGAGCTTTAATACAAGCAGTAGCAATAAAGCACTAGAGGAGTATGTTAATAGATATACTCAAATTACTCCTCTTTTTTATGTAGCTGTTTTTTGTAATGTAAAAGAGCAGGGCGCAATAAGCTCTTGTAGTCATAATGAGTTAGAAAAATTCACAGATATATCAACATCTATAACTATCTGTAGTGATAACAGATGGAGTGCATTTGCTTCAATTAAAGAAGTGGATGATGTAAATAGCACTTATAAAGCGTTTGGATTAGACTATCTTATTTCACCATTTAGTATTATTGAAACATTTTTCCATGAAAAAATAGATTCTGGCATTGCAATTTATGCCCTAATTTTAGAAGATTGCATCTACACTTCAATCTATAAAGAGTCAAAACTGCTCTATGCACATAGAGGTGACTTTGATGATATAGAGGAGCAGAATTCTCACGAAGACGAAGATGGTGATAAATCTACTACAAGTATGGATTTTGACTTAGAGACTATGGATTTTGACGATGAATTTCATTTAGATGATATTGAGATGATTGATGACTTTGATAATCTTGATGATTTGAGTAATATTGAAGACCTAGACTCAGCAGATGATTTAGATGAGTTTGAGCAAAATGAGACCCCTGAGACCAGTGTGGATCTTGACTCAGACCCAAGTTCTGCAAAAGATTCATTGGCTAATTTAGATTTAAATTTTAAAAGATTTCTGATTATTCAAGACTCCTTAAAAAGTTTCTACTCAAATCCAAATTATGATAGCCAATTTATCGAACAAATTTATACAGCAGATGCAATACACTGCAGTGATGAGTTTAAAAGCTACCTTGAAGATGAGCTATTTTTGACAGTTTATAGCAGAACAATTGATATAAATAGCACAATGGTAGATATGACAAGGCAAGAGGTAAGAGATGCTTCTTAGTTTTACGAAGGTAAGAAAAAAGAACCTTTTAAGCCAAGAAGCAAGGTTGGCATTTTTCTTTTTCTCAATAACCCTTTTTATGCTATTTAGCACATGGGGTATTTTAAGCTACAAAACATACTCATACAAAGCTGAAAAGATACAACTTACAAAAGATATTGAAACAGTAAAAATAGATATTGATGAGCTAGAAAATAAGATAAAATTTATAAATATTCAAGCTGCTGAATCATCTCAAATACAGACGAGTAATAGTGTTCTTTCACAAAGCGTTAAGAATCTGTTTGACCTTATTCCTGAGAGAATTATTCTCTCAAAAGCACAAATGAATAAAGACTCACTAATTTTAAATGGAATAACACCAAACAAAGATATTTATGAGTTTATGCTCCAAGCACCACTTCGCTCCATTTTTCATAGGACATATAGTAGTTTCTATCCAATCGGTGGTGGATGGTACAGTTTTGTATCTACTAACTACCTTGATGAGGAAGAGTTATGAAAAAAGGCAGTCATTCAATACGCAAAATGAGCAAGCCCATTTTACTACGTTACCACTGCGGTTCTCTCAGCGAGAAGCTCAAATCAGTAGTGATTTTGATGTTTTTCATAGGGGGTGATGAATGGCTATGAAAAAAGTTGCTATATCAAAACAGGCAATTTACATATTTATTACTTCAATAGTTTTGCTTATTATTGTTTTTACTTTCTCTTTTAATGCTCTTATTCCAAAAGGAAAAGAGTACAGAAACGCAAGAATTGATTTGAAAAAAGAGCATGCTACTTTAGATCAATATTCTCAAAAATATGATGAAACATTTCAAAAATTAAAAGAGCTACAATCTAAAAATGCTCATATAATTCAAGCCTATGATAGTAGCTTTAAGCCAGATAGATTCATTAAACAAAATAGTCAGTTTTTCACAACCTTAAAGCTTCAAACCATAAAAGAAGCAACAAAAGCAGAGCCTTTTTATCTATATGAAGTTAAAACAGAATCCTCAATTGTCTCTCCAGAGAACTTTTATAAATTTTTAGAGTCAATAAACAAGAGTGATTGGATTATAAGAGTAGATTTTCCAGTTATTTTTGAGAGAGATGAGAGAGTTATTAAATCACAATTTACAATGAAGGTCTTTTCCAATAATCCTCAAAAATATAAAGAAAATCAGCTTAGCAAATAATATTGTATAACTTTAAGTGTATAAAAGTACACTTTTAATAATTAATAGGTAGAGGCAAATAAATGGCAGATATTAATAGTGTATGTACATACTGTGGTGTAGGTTGTGATATTGTAGGTGTTGTTGAAGACAACAAGATTCAAAGTATTTATGCAAGTGATGGTTATGTTTCACAAGGTAAATTATGTGTTAAAGGTAAGTATGGCTTTGACTTTGTAGCATCTGATGATAGAGTTAGAGTACCAAGAATTAAAAAAAGTTTTCTTGAAAAAAACCCTGAAATAAGAGCTAAAATAGCATCTTCACTGGTAGATTTAGATAGTGAGTGGTATGAGTGTGACTTGAAAAGTGCTATAACAGCAGCTTCATCAAAACTAATTGAAGTAAAAGCTAATCATGGACGTAAAAGTTTTTGTGCAATTGGTGGAGCTAGAACATCTTGTGAAAGTTCATACCTTTTTCAAAAATTTACACGTGAAACTATGGACTCTCCAAATGTAGATAACTGCGCAAGAGTTTGTCACTCGCCTAGTTTAAAAGGTATGAGGACAACTATTGGTGAGGGAGCAGCAACAAATCCTTATGATGATATCTATTTGACAGAGTTTATGTTGGTTATTGGTTCAAACACAACAGAAGCTCACCCTATTGTCGCGAACAGAATGATTGATGTGGCTTCAAAAAACCATATTGCAGTTATCGATGTAAGAGATATTAAACTAGCTCGTCACGCTAAATATAATGCTGTAATCCCACATGAAGCAAATCTGCTTGTGCTTAATATGATGGCTTATATAATTATAAAAGAAGAGCTTTACAATAGTGATTTTGTGAGCAGCAGAACTAAGTGGTTTGAAGAGTACAAAGAGAAAATTTTAAATGACCCTTATGCTAATCCTGAATATTTTAACACTTTAGAGGGTTATGAGTATTTAAGTAAAATGATTCCAAATATTGCTCGTGAGTATGCACTGAAAAACTCTATGATTTTTTGGGGATTGGGTGTTACTGAACATCTTGATGGCTCATACGCAGTTATGGCTATAACACATCTTGCACTACTAACTGGAAATGTGGGTCGTCATGGTGCTGGACTTATGCCTCTTCGTGGACAAAATAATGTTCAAGGAACTTGTGATATGGGTGTACTACCATACTATGCACCAGATTACCAAGAGCCAAAAGAGATAGGATTGATGACACCTCAAGTTATTGATGCAATGGCGGATGGTAAAATAAAAGCTCTTTTAAATATGGGTGAAGATATTTTACATATTCATCCAAACATTAATAAGAGCGAAAAAGCATTCGATAATTTAGAGTTTTTAATGGTTCAAGAGCTATTTATGACTGAGATTGCAAAACGTGCAGATATTGTTATAGGTGTTAAAAGTGCATATGAAAAAACAGGTGTTTATGTAAACGCTATGAGAAGACTTCACCTCTCTCAACCACTGGTTCAAAATGATTTGCCAGATGACTGGGAAGTGATTCAAATGCTTGATAATGCAATTGGTGGAGAGTTTAAATATGAGGACTCAAATGCTGTTTGGGATGAGGTAAGAGAGGTAGCTCACAGAAGATTTAGTGGCGCATCTTATGATAGATTAAAACGCCATAGAAAACGTGGACTTCAATGGCCTGTCTATTTAGAAGATACTCCTGTTTTACACCTTCTAGACTTTAGAAAAGATGATGGTTTAGGAGAGTTTCATTACCATCAATACAAACTTCGTGGAATGGTAGAGGAGATTGCAAACAAATCTCTTAGTGGTTTTCACCTAACAACAGGTCGAACTTTAGCACACTATAATAATGCGGCTCAAACAGTACAAAGTGAGTCTCTAAATAAGCGCTATAGTGAAGATGTTCTTCTTGTATGTGAAGATGACAAAGATAGCTTCCCAACTCCATATGTAATTTTAAAAAATGAGTTTGGTCAAAGCTCTCCTTTAAGAGTTAAAATTACAGACAAAGTTCAGCCTAAAACGCTTTTTACTACATTTCATCATGCATCTTCACGTGTCAATGAGCTTTTTGGTGACAAAAAAGATGAGCTAATAATGACAGCAGCCTTTAAGTCAGTTAAAGTTACTGTTGTCGCTTGTAATGAGTAGAAGAAAAGGAAATATTGCTGAAGATAACGCAGTAGATTTTCTTTTAAAAAATGGTTATGAAGTTACTGAACGTAACTTCTATAGCCGTTTTGGAGAGATTGATATTATAGCTACATGTAGTGGAACTATTCATTTTATTGAGGTAAAAAGTTCTACATCTTATGAAGTGGCTCTTGAAAATATTACAAAAAGCAAATTACAAAAATTTATTAGAACTATGAATGTATATTTAAAAAAACATAAGATTGATAGTGATTATCAAATTGATGCAATCATTGTCACACCAAATGAGTGTGAAATGATAGAAAATATTACTATTTGAGTTTTATATCTAGTTGCTCACTCAATTTTGTTAGTAGTTTTTGAAGAGTCTCTATTGTATATGGTTTAACAATATAGCCACTAATTCCTAACTCAACCAAAGATTTAGCCATGGCTTTATCAGTTTGTGTTGTTTGCACAATAACTTTAATATTACTAAACCTATCTTGAAATCTTAAATTTTCTAAAAACTCTTTACCACCGATAATTGGCATATTTACATCTAAAAAAATTAATTTTACATCTGGGTGATGTTCTAAAATATCTAAAGCAATTTGACCATTTTCTGCTTCTAAAAACTCAACATCTTCAACGTACTGTTTTGTTGATATTTTTAGCAATCTTCTAATTGTTGGGCTATCATCAACCCCTAAAATCTTTATGCTCATAATGTCTCCCCAAAATAATATTTATTATTACCAATTATATAATAATATTAATTTGATAACATTTAAACTTTTTTAAACAACTGATGTTACGACCCTGAAGCTACGAAAACCTATGTTTTCGAGAATTATAAATTTTTTTATAAACTTTATATAAAGAGTGCGTAACATCAGTTAAATATTTTTAATCTATGCAGCATCTAACTCATGTAGGTCAACAACTACTTTTTTGCTATTTTTTAAATTTATTAACAAAAAATCATCCCAGCCACAATCTAAGGCTATTTCATACATGTACTCTTTATCACGAGCGCAGTTTAAGCAGTATAGGTCATACTCGCAATTAAGTGGAATCATTACGGCTTCAAAACCATTCATTTTAGCAAGTGCTATTTGATCTTTGTATTGAGAAGTTATCTTACTGATATTTTTTTTCATAATGTAGTGTTCCTTGTTTTAGTGGAACAATTATAAGTGAGGATTATTACATTTTGATTACTAATTTACACACTAAAACGAACTCGTCCGTTTTAGTGGCAGGGACACAAGTGTCCCTACAACCCCCTAAAGCTACGAAAAGCTGTGTTTTCGAGAATTAAAGAGTTTTTTATTGTTGTTGCAACCCCTTAAAGCTATGAAAACAAATGCTTTGGAGAACTAAAAGTCTTTTCTACGCTTTAATGAGAAATGCGTAATTAAGAGTCTAACTATTTTTTAGAAGACTTCTTAGTAACTTTTTTTGCTACTGGTTTTTTCTTAGCTACTACTTTTTTTGCAGCTGGTTTTTTTGTTAACACTTTTTTAGCAACTTTTTTAGCAGCTTTTTTTGTTCTAGGTTTTTTAGCTAAAACTTTTTTAGCAACTTTTTTCGCAGCTGATTTTTTCGCACCAGCTTTTTTTGTAGCTTTTACAGCAACTTTTGCAACGGCTTTCTTTTTTAATACTTTTGCCATGTGTGGCTCCTTAATATAGTAATTTATTACATATAATAGTAATAATATATTGCAATTATACGCTTTTAAAAACTAATTGTCAATAGTTTAATGATTTTAGTAATAATATATGGTATAATTTTTCTAATAATTCACTATTTATAAGGAAAAACGGATGACATTTATTGAGTTTAAAAAGCTTTTACTAGATTCAGAGATAACCTTGCCAAAGTTTAGCAAGTTAATTAAAGTAAGCGAAAAAAACATTCAAGCATATAAAAAAAAGGGTGAAGTACCAAACACAATAGCGGTAATTGTTACATGTTTTGCAACACTTCATGAAAAAGGTATAGATTATAGAGAGATGGTTGAGTCACTTAATTTAGAGGCAAAGACAAAAAAAGGTGCAGGTTTTGCAAAAAAAGAGACAAAAAAACACCACGCAGATAAAGAGACAACACACCATAAATCTCATCATGGACATAGCGATGAGTAGGTATTAAAATATATAAATTACTTAGTTTACTCTCTTGCATACGGGTTTAACTTCAATAAAATCAAATCTGCTAACATATTTCCAAAGAGTGTTAAAAATGATGTAATTATTAATATGCCCATAATAACAGGATAATCTCTGCTTAGTGAGCTTAGGTAGAAGTATTGTCCCATTCCATCAATTCCAAAAATTGACTCTAAAATGATGCTTCCTCCAATTAATCCTGGGAGTGATAGACCCAACAGTGTGACTATTGGAGGTAGTAGGTTGAGTAAAAGAGTGATTTTAAAACACTACATTTTACCAAACCTACTACCTCCAATAG
>JAYEGD010000267.1:0-2009 GCA_034658915.1 Campylobacterota bacterium
CATAAAAGTGACTACTGCTACGTTGTGGAAGCCCCTGTATTGCTCTGTTATATCTTTCAAATGCTAGACCACTTAGTGATCTATCTACTATTGTCTCAATCTCTGATGCTGATGCTATTTTTGCAAAGTTTTTAAAACTATCTTCAAGGCTATTTTCATTAGTTGGAGTCTTAACAACTAAAAAGTAACGATATTTAGCTTTAAAGATAGATATTGGACAATCTAAACTAAAAGTTGTATCATCTTTTGTAAACTCTAATATGAACTCTGGACCTATAATTATACTATTTAGTAGCTCTTCAATAAGCTGCTTTAGTTCATAAAAACACTCATATAAATTTAGATGATCATACTCTTTAATTAAATACTTATCACTACTTAATTTTCCAAACACATTTACACGGTTTGAGAAAGTACTAAGTATTCCAACAAGCTGAATGAAGAGTTCATAGTAGTCCCATGGATGAATTCCTGGTGTTTTAATCATATTGTTTAGTTTTGGTGTGTAGTTACTTAGTGATTGCAAAGCTATAAGATACTTTAAGTAGTTTAACTCATGCGTTGTATCTTCGCTTGGCAGTTTATACTCCTCTAATTGAAGTACATGTGAGACTAAATCTTTTTGAATATCTTTAATTATTTCAAAAAAATTATCATCAGCATTAATATTTAAAAGTGGAGGCGAGAAATTAGTAGAGAGATGGACTTGATCGCTTTGCTTTTTTATCTTAGCAATAGGGATGATTTGATAGCCATTTAAGTTATTTACCTCATCATCAAAAAATATTTTCAAAAAGTAGTCCATAAACTGTATATCTGCTACTTCATCATCGTGATATAGATTTTGTACAGGTTTCGTCTCATTTTTACTAACAAAACGAGTATGGATATTTTCAAGATTATCATAACTATTTAAATCTGTTACGTTGACGCTATTTTCATTAAAAGATTTTATAGCAATATAGACTTGAATATCTTTGTCTGAATCACTGTTGTCATATATTTCATTAAAAGTTCTGCTTGCAACTACTGCACTTTTTGGTACATTAATTGTGCTTCCATCTAAAAAAATTATCTCTAAATCATCTATTTGAAAATTCTTATTTAGTAGCTCTTGTTTATTAATATTTAGTTTTGAAACACCCCAAAAATAAGGCTTTATTGCTTTTTTAAGAGTTAAACTCTCCTCATGTAAATATGCATGAATATATTGAAAATGGTGAGGCTTTAAAAAGAGACCTTGATGCCAATATATTGGTTTTAAACTGTTCATTTGTTCTCACTTTTTTGGATTGATGAGTTCTCAAAATATACATCTATAGGAAGAAACTTTTGACTCTCATCACTCTCCCAAAATTTTAGCATACTAGTATCTGGAATTTGATACTCCAGAGTTGATTGTTCGGGACTCATATCGTAAAACCCAGCAACTAAGGCAACCCAAACTGTTGATGTAGCTCTATTAATTGGTATCTGCTTTGTCTCATTTGGTGATATATAAAATTTATCAACACTCATAACACTTTTATCGAATTTTTTTGCTTCTAAAAGTTTTATTACTCCTGCATTGTCCTTTTTTAAATCATTAAAACTATTTATGTTGTTGAGTTGATAAACTACTAAAGGAATTACATGTGATTGATTCTCATACATATTTAATTTTTTACTGCTTGTGTAGTTAATAGATATTGCATTTAGTGCAAATTTTTCATTACTTCCATCAATTGGTGCTGGTTTACTACCACAGCTTATTAAAAATAGAGTTGGTAATAAGTATATAAGATATTTTAATAGTTTCATTGAATATTCCTCTAAGTTAAAATAAGTGTTATAATACACTAAGTTTATTAAAAAAGGCGTAATATGAAAAAGTTGGTAATGTTTGTAGCACTTATGCTACTAGGAGTTAGGTTGGTTGCAGCAGAGTTTGTTATTGATGATTCACACACACATGTTGGATTCTCTGTTAAACATATGATGATTTCTAATGTAAAAGGTGAGTTTAAGAG
>JAYEGD010000268.1:0-8894 GCA_034658915.1 Campylobacterota bacterium
CAATTGTACCGACATTTGGTAGTTCTGATGGATTATGAACCTCTATTTTATCGCCATTGTTTAAGTAAACATCATAAACAACTGATGGAGCAGTTGCAATTAAATCTACACCAAATTCACGCTCTAATCTCTCTTTTATCACTTCCATATGAAGCATACCCAAAAAGCCTACACGAAAACCAAACCCTAATGCAACAGAGGTTTCTGGTTCATAAGAGAGTGAGCTATCATTTAATTTCAGTTTCTCTAATGCGTCTCTTAGCTCTTCAAACTTGTCTGTATCAATTGGGTATAGACCTGCAAAAACAAAAGGTTTAGCTGGTTCATAAGTTCCAACAGGCTCTAGTGCTGGGTTTTGAGAATCTGTAATAGTATCTCCAACATTTACTGCACCAACCTCTTTTAAGCCTAGTACAACAATGCCAATCTCCCCACTTTTAATAGCTGGAGTTTTAATACGTTTTAGTGGATGAGGGTACATCAAATCTAATACTTGATGAGTCTCACTATTGCTCATTAGCTTAACTACTTGACCTTTTTTAATAGAACCATCAAAGACACGAACAAGCGCTAATGCACCTAAGTATGGGTCAAACCAGCTATCATAAATGATTGCTTTTGTTGTCTCATTTGGATTTCCAATAGGTGCAGGGATTCGCTCTACAATTGCATCAAGTAGCTCTCTAATACCAATTCCACTCTTTGCAGAGACTAAAAGAGCGTCTGTTGCATCTATTCCAATGCTAGCTTCTATCTCTTCTGCTACTTTTTCTGGTTCTGCTGCAGGTAAATCTATTTTGTTAATTACTGGAAGAAGTTCTAAGTCATTATCTAGTGCTAAATAGACATTGGCTATTGTTTGTGCTTCTACACCTTGAGCTGCATCTACAATTAAAAGTGCGCCATCACTTGAAGCTAGTGACTTGCTAACTTCATAAGAGAAATCAACATGACCCGGAGTGTCAATTAGGTTTAAAATGTAGTGCTCACCATCTTTTACATAATCAAGTCTAACAGATTGTGCTTTAATTGTAATTCCACGCTCTTGTTCAATCTCCATTGTGTCCATCATTTGCGTACTCATTTCACGCTCACTAACAGAACCACACTCTTGAATAATTCTATCTGCTAATGTACTTTTTCCATGGTCAATATGAGCAATAATAGAGAAGTTTCTAATGTTTGTCATGTTATCTTTCAATTAAAGAGTCCATCTACGCTCTCATTATGATAAACACGTCTAATTACTTCTGAAAAAAGTGGTGCAACTGATAGAACTTTAATTTTATCATTGGCTTTAGTCTGAAGAGTGTTTGTAATAATTAGCTCATCTAAACCATCTTTAGATATATTATCATAAGCATTACCACTTAAAACACCATGTGTAGCACATGCCATAACAGATGATGCTCCTTTAGCTTTAAGTGCAACTGCCGCTTTTACCATAGTTCCAGCAGTATCTACCATATCATCTATAATAATTACATCAAGACCTTTAACATCACCTATGATGTTCATAACTTCACTCTCATTTGCTTTTTCACGACGTTTATCTACGATAACCATCTCTAAACCTAAGTTCTTTGCAAAGTATCTAGCACGTGCAACCCCACCTACATCTGGCGAAGCTATGATTGGATTTTGTAAGTTTTTATTTTTTATATAGTCTTGAAATGTAACCGCACCATATAAATTATCTACTGGAATGTCAAAAAATCCTTGAATTTGTCCAGCATGTAAGTCCATTGTAACTACTCTGTCAATTCCTGATTTCTCATACATATCTGCAACAAGTCTAGCAGTAATAGGTACTCTAGGAGCTGCTTTTCTATCTTGTCTTGCATAACCAAAATATGGAACAACGGCTGTAATTGAGTTAGCAGAACTACGACGAAGAGCATCTGTCATAATTAGAAGTTCCATTAAATTGTCATTAGATGGAGCACCAGTTGATTGAATGATAAATACATCACGTCCTCTTACACTCTCACTAATTTGCACACTAATTTCTCCATCACTGAAGCTTTTAATATCAGCATTTGAGAGTGGCATATGCAAATTTTTACACACTTCACGTGCGAACTCTTCACTTGAACGTCCAGCAAATATTTTATATCCACGCATAATCATAAACCCTTGATAGTTGATTTTCGAATTTTATCACTTATGTACTTAAATTAAAGTAGCACAATAGAGAAGACTACTCCATCATTGTAGTTTTTTACATACATTTCAGCACCAATTTTATTAACAACTAATTGTGAGAGGTATAGACCCATTCCTGTTCCACTGCTTTTTGTTGTAATGTTTGGTTCAAAAAGTATGTTTAATAGAGACTCATCTATCCCACCTGCATTATCTATTAACTCAACAACAGTTTTTTCATCTTTTTTATAGCCATTAATGACTATTTTTCTCTCTTTGATTTCTTTGTAGTTAAATGCCTCTAAACTATTTTGAATAAGATTTATTAAGACATGTTTAAACTCATTTGGAACAATATTTACCATTAAATTTTCATCAATATCAATATCTACATCAATCATATTTTTTATTAGTAAATCATTCATTAAAAGTTTAACACCTAATATGACATCTTTTAAATTGATACTTTGTAAATCTATATTATTTCTAAAAAATCCTCTAAACTCATTCAATGTTTGTGTTAAATGATCTAAGTTTATCTCCTGTTTTTCAAGAAACTCATTAACTACATCTTTTTTGATAGTTTCGCTATCTAATTCAGAACCAAATGTCATGGAGTGTAGTTTTAATACGTTTACATGTGAGAGCCATTGATGTGCAATCATATCTACCATCTCACCCATTGAAGCTAGTTTTGATTGGTTAATTAAAAATTGCTGTTTCTGTTTTTTTATAACAACTGTTTCACAACTTTTGTAGAGTGAACTAATTAACTGCTCAAACCCAATAGGTTTTAATATAAAAGTATTAATACCTTTATTTATTAAATTAAGAAGATTTTCTGAGTCATTATAAGCAGAAATTACTACAATCTCTTGATCTACATGTAGAGCTTTTATGTCATTAATCATCTCTATACCATTTTTATTTGGCATATTAATATCTGTAATCACTAAATCATAGTTAGTATGATTCTCTTTAAAATAGTCATTATAAGCTTCTAATCCTTTCTCCCCGTCATCTGCACAATCTACAACATTAAAAAAATCACTTAGTACATCTCTTGTCATCTCTTGGACAGTTAGATCATCTTCTACATATAAGACATTAATATCTTTTGTGTAGGTCATTAGCTCTTTGGCACTATACATTTATACTATTCCTTTTAATTTAATTATGAACTCTACACCATTGTGACTGTTGAGAAGTTCTATTGTTCCATTATGGTGTTCTTCAATAATGACTTTTGATATGTAAAGTCCCAAACCTGTACCATTTTTCTCTAGTTTCGTGGAGAAGTATGGATCAAATATTTTATTCACAATATCTTTTGGAACTCCTCCACCATTATCTTTTACAGATATTACATGTAGAGCATCTTCTTTGTATGTTTTTATTGTTATTTGCTTTTTATCTTGTTTTATATCTTTAAAATTATCTTCACTATTTTTAAGAAGATTTAAAATAACTTGAATTAACTCATTTTGGTAAAGTTCTATTCTATCGTCATCGTCTATTTTGTACTCTATATCAAAATGTATATTGTTATTTTGCATAGATTTTTGGACAATTCCTAATGCTTTTTGAACAACTACATTTGCAACTGTAACACTTTTTTCTTTGTCTTTTTTGAAAAAATTTCTAAAGTCATCTATTGTTTTTGATAAGAACTCAACATACTCACCAATACTTCTTAATGTTGTTTGCAGATATTTTTGGAACTCAATTCTATCATCTTTTAAATTCAGATCATATTTTTCTAGTTCAATTTTACTTTGAATTGCAGCTGTTGCACCTCCAATTGCGCCTAGTGGCTGTCTCCATTGGTGTGCAATCATGCTTAACATCTCTCCCATTTGAGCTAGTTTAGCATTATCTAAAGCTTTTTTGTCTTTTCTCCTGTTTTTTTCAACTTCATCTTCTACTTTATGTTCAAGATTTATTGAGTATTGCAATAGCTTATCCTCATCTCTTTTCTTCTGTGTAATGTCCATAATAGCACCAATTATTCCAGCAATATTATCATCTGCATCATAATACACATTTTTATAAAAAACAACATCTCTTAACTCTTGTGTTGCTCTATTTTTAACTACATACTCATAAATTTGTGTCTTATGTGGATTACTAAGAAGCTCTTTATCTTTTTGATTCCATATCTGCGCAATCTCTTTTGATGCTATTTCATATACAGATTTACCAATAATCTCATCTTTTTTAAACCCTAGAATCTTCTCAAACTCATCATTTACTCCAGCGTATTTACCATCTACATCTTTATAAAAAATCGGTATTGGAATATTTTGCATAAGTGAGTCTATAAAGTAGTTTTTCTGCTCTATTTCACTTTTTTGCATATCTATATGTCTGTTTAATGGGCTTAAAATAGATTTTTTTAGGAATAAAATATAGACAATTATAAAAATTAACAAAATAGATATAGATGCAAAAAATAGATTCTTCATATCATTTACATGCTCTATATACATTGTAGTGTCTAATGTAAGTTTTACAACATAGTGCTTATTTTTTGTTTTTGATACTTTAGACTCTAAAACAGGTGAGTATATTATTCTAAATGATTTAGCACCTATTTTTTCAATAAAAATTTGCTCTTTGTTTCTTAAAGAGACCTCTTTAACAACTCTGTTTTCTCGCTTACTTATCTCTTTTTTTAAGCTACTTATGTACTCTTTTTTTGAATTTATGCTACTATTTTGCTCTTTTGAGAGATTGATTATGTAGTTTCCATAATCAGCAAAAATTTCAATATCTTTAAGTGATGAGTTATGAATTGTAAATTTATACATCTCTTTTTTTAACTCATTTATTGAGTTGTCAAGAAAACCAATTTCTAGTACAGTTTCACTCTTTTTGTCTAATAAAGAGTATGTGTAAATTTTATGCTCTTGAGATAAAATATCGTAAGATGGTTGCGAGAGATAAGTTTTTTTACTATTTTGTTTTGCTAAGTTTATATACTCTTTCGCACCTGAAAAATTTGTCATATTTAAATCCAAATCTTTTTTATACGTTGTATCGTAAATTATGTTTTGATTGTTAATAAGGAAAAGTTCAATATCTAACTCTTTTAAACTATTTTTTAGAGTAGTTCGTTTTAAAAATAGTTTAAGATCGCTAAGTTTCATAGATGGATTATCACGAAGTTTTTGAAGTGCTACATTTGATACATCTAAAAAGAGTTCTTTTCTTTGATTAAATATAATATCTACTATTTTATCTGCTTTTTGAATATCTAATTTAACTCTTGACATTGACTCTATTATTGACTCATTCATAATATGTTTATGATTTTCATCAAATTTTATATAATTAATATATGAAGCTATAATCGATATGAAAATTAGCGCAAAAGTTACGACAATTGTTTTGTTATCAAATTTGATACTCATTAATCTACTTTTTTATGATAATTGTAAAGTAATTTATATAAAGAGCATCTTTAAAGAATTTTTTTTAAGCATAAATATAAACAAAAATGATAAAATCCATACCCTTAATAATTGACTTGACATTTTTAGGAGAACTACAGTGATTAAAACAGTTATGAATATTATAAGTTCTATGCAATTAGCAGTTACTCTTATGCTTATTTTTGCAATTAGTATTGGTTATGCAACATTTATTGAGAATGATTTTGGAACACAAAGCTCAAAAGCGTTGGTCTATAATGCACTATGGTTTGAGATTTTATTAGCACTATTGGCTTTTAATTTACTTCTTAATATAGTTAAATTTAAGATGTTTTCTAAGAAAAAATGGCTAGTTTTTACTTTTCATGCTGCATTTTTAGTTGTACTATTTGGTGCGGCAGTTACAAGGTTTTTAGGTTTTGAGGGTACAATGCATATTCGTGAGGGAGATATATCTTCACAAATGATTAGTACAGATAACTTTATTACATGTACAATAGGCTCAACTACAAAAGAGGAAAAAGTGATTCTCTCTCCACTAGTTAGTAATAAATTTGAAACTCATATTGATGGAGTTGATATAAAACTAAAAGAGTATATTTCCAATGCAGCATATGAAATTGTTGAAGATGAAAAAAGTGGTGCAATTTTAAATATGATGGTATCTGACTCTAATGGTGCGAGAGTTGTACAGTTACTGCAAGGAGAGTCACTTGTAGCAGATGATATTGTATTAGATTTTGATTCAAATAAAAGTTACGATAAAGATGTAGTTTCAATAAGAATTCAAGATGGAAAATTAGTTCTCAATACACCAATATCACTAAATACTCTATTTATGGATACAAAGAAGAGTGGAGAGATTGAAGTAGGTGAAAACCTCTTTAACACAAGAGTTCTATACTCATCTCCTAAGAGTAATTTTGTTCTTAAGGCGTTCTATCCTCATGCAAAACAAGAGTTAGTTTCTACTTATCAAAAATCTAAAATGGGAAATGGAACTGATGCGCTTATTTTTGAGTTAAGTGACGCAAGTACCAAAAAAGAGGTAACTGTTTTTGGTAGTGCAGGCTCTATTAATAACCTTGAGAGAGTTAGCTTCAGTGGTAAAATTGTAAATTTATCTTATGGAGCAAAATTTATTAAACTTCCATTTGCTATTAAATTAGTAGATTTTGAGATGCAACGCTACCCTGGGTCCAATTCACCATCATCTTATGCAAGTGATGTAATTTTAATAGATAAACAAGAGGGTATTAATGAGCCATTTAAAATATATATGAATCACATTTTAGAGCATCGTGGGTATAGATTTTTTCAAGCTTCATATGACCAAGATGAAAAAGGAACAGTTTTGTCAGTAAATCATGACCCAGGAACACTGCCAACATACATAGGTTATGCACTTTTAGCATTTGGAATGTTTGGCGCACTATTTATGCGTGGAGGTAGATTTGAAGCACTTAGTAAAAAAGCAAAAAAAGCAGCTTCTGCTCAGACACTACCTCTTTTGGCACTCATTTTAGCACTCATATATCCTCTACATGTAGAAGCATCAAGCGCTCAAGGTATTGTAAAAACAGTAACAAGCTTTGATGAGCTGCACGCTAAAAAATTCGGGGAGTTGGTTGTACAAGATAGCTCTGGTAGAATGAAGCCTGTAGATACTTTGACAAGTGAAATATTGAATAAAATCAATAGAGGAAACTCAGTTGCTAATCTAACTTCTAATCAGATAATTTTAGGAATGATGATACGTCCAGATGCATGGAAAGAGATAAATTTAATACGCACTGCAAACAGAAGTTTAAACAAACTAATTGGCGTAGATGAAAATGCGAAAACTGCCGCATTTTCACAATTTTTTGAGTATCCAAATCAGCTTCAAGGCTACAAACTAAGTGATGCAGTGTCAGAAGCAACTCGTAAAAACCCAGCTAAAAGAGACAAGTTTGACAAAGCTGTTTTACAAGTTGATGAGAGAGTAAATATCGCATATATGGTCTTTTCAGGCTCATTAATTAGAATATGGCCAAAACCAAGTGATGCTAATAATAAATGGTTTGCAACTATTGATGCTATGGAGGAGTTTGAGCCACAAAATAGTGAGATAGTAAGGGATTTAGCAGTATCATACTTTACAGCAGTGGATGAAGCAATTAGTAGTGGCTCATGGGATAAAGCAACTGCGTCACTTAGTAAAATTGCTCAATATCAGCGATTTTATGGTGTATCTGTTATTCCTAGTAAATCTAAAGTTGAAGTGGAAATATTCTATAATCACTTAAATGTTTTTGAAAAACTTTGGCCTCTTTACTTTATTATTGGTTTTATTTTACTTATTTTATCATTTGTAAAAATTTTAAAACCTAAATTTTCACTGGAAAAATACTCTAAAACAACACTATACTTACTTGTTTTATTTTTTATTGCACATAGTGCAGGGTTAGCTATGAGATGGTATATTTCCGGTCATGCACCATGGTCTGATGGTTATGAGTCTATGATATATATTGCGTGGGCAACAGTTTTAGCAGGATTTATCTTCTCTAAAAACTCGCCAATTACAATAGCATCGACTGCCATATTAGCAGGATTAATTCTTTTTGTAGCACACCTTAATTGGATGAATCCGCAAGTGACGAACTTAGTTCCGGTACTACAATCATACTGGCTAAGCATACATGTATCTATGATTACTGCTAGTTATGGCTTTTTGGGGTTAGGTGCTCTTTTAGGGTTTATTACACTAATTTTATTCATTCTTAAAAATAGTAATAACTCTAAACATATTACACTCTCTATTAAAGAGCTAAATGCAATAAATGAGATGAGCTTAATGGCAGGTTTAGTGCTTTTAACAGTTGGTAACTTTTTAGGTGGCGTCTGGGCAAACGAGAGTTGGGGTCGTTACTGGGGATGGGATCCAAAAGAGACATGGGCATTGGTTACAATTTTAGTATATGCAGTTGTAGTGCATTTAAGATTTATTAAATCATTTTACTCAGAGTTTACCTATTCAGCAGTTTCATTACTATCTTTTACATCTGTTTTAATGACATATTTTGGAGTAAACTACTATCTTGCAGGTCTGCACTCGTATGCAAAAGGTGACCCAATACCAGTTCCAGATTTTGTACCAATAACGTATGCAATAATTTTTATTATCATAGCGTTAGCATTTAGAAACAGAAGTATAGAGAAATAGTCTTCGTAGAATAAAGGTTGTAGGGGGACATTGTGTCCCTGCCACTATGAGGTGATATCTAGTCTATTTGTGGCTTTAGAGTTGTTTTGTTTTAAAAATTGTCTATT
>JAYEGD010000269.1:0-8887 GCA_034658915.1 Campylobacterota bacterium
AAACTTTACAAGCTCAACAGGACGTTTTACATCTTTAATGACATATCTTGACAATCAAGATGACACATTAGCTGAAGATAGATTAAAAGCAGTAAAATTATTAGATTCAAGATACGAGACAATGACACAAAGATTTGCGGCTTATGATAGTATGATTAGTCAAGTTAATGCACAATTTGCATCGCTTAATATGCAGATTCAGTCAGCCATGAATGGCTAAAAAGTTGGATTTAATCCAACTTTTCAAACAGTTTGAGAGTAGATAGGAAAAAAGCTGTTATAGCTGGTCCTAAAATCATTCCCCAAAAACCAAAAGTTGTAAGTCCTGCTATTATTGAGAAGAATATTACAACTTCATTCATAGGGGTCATTCCTTTGCTTAGATGAGAGTTTATTATCTTAATTATGACTGGTTTTATGAATGTGTCTGCAATAATAGAGATGACAACGATTGAGTAGATAGATATAAACAGAGCCCAAGATGTATTTCCTAAAGATAGCTCATAAAGAGTAAATGGAACCCATAAAATAGCTCCACCAATAACTGGAACAAGTGAGCTAAAACCATACAAAATACCAAACAGTAATCCATCATAACCCATAAATGCGACTGCACCTCCAAAAAGCGCACCCTCTAATATTGCCGTTGCAATTATTGAGTAAAAGACAACACTCATTGTTGAAGATAGACCACTTCCTAATGAGATGGCATCTTTGTCCCCTATGTGAACAATAGATTTTAAAAAGTCAATTAGTGGTTTTGAGTTGTAAATAGCAAAGAAGTAAAATACTAAAATGAGTAGTCCACTTTTAATAAATGAAGCACTATATCCACCAATTAGTGTTGCAATGTGAAGTGAATTTTTAGTTATATCTTTGGTATCAAGATTATTAATAAAATCTTCTACATGTATTTTAGCAAAGCCTAGATGAGTGTTTAACTCTAGTAAGTAAGCTTTTGTGTTGTTATAAATTGTCTGTAGCTCTTCTATGTTTATACTATTTATTTTGATGGTAAATGTTGTTAAAAAGTAGCTAAGAGGCGCAAAAAATATTATTGCAAGAAGAAGTGTTGAAATGATTGCTGACCAGAGTATTGATGAAGTTTTTTTTATGAAATAGTTGTTTATAGAAGCAGTTGAAATAGCAAGAAGTGACGCTATGACTATGCTCATTAAAAATGGTTTATAGAGTAAAAAAACCCCAAGTAGAGATAGTAAAAATAGGATTACTACGAAATATTTCTGTTTCAAAATAGAGTTCCATCCTCTTTTGGTGGTGCAAACTTTAAAACTTCATAGCTTTTTCTTGTTGCTATTCGTCCTCTCGCAGTTCGCTCTAAAAAACCATTTGCTAACAAATATGGTTCTAAAACATCTTCTATTGTTCCCTCATCTTCACTAAGTGCTGCTGCTATTGTGCTTAATCCCATAGCTCTTCCATTTGCGCTAGCAAGAAGTTTTAACAATCTTATGTCCATATCATCAAAGCCATTTTCGTTGATGCCAAGCTCATTTAGTGCATAAAATGTTGTATCTTTAGAGATTACATCCTCATTCGCTACATCGCTAAAGTCTCTTACACGCTTGAGTAGTCTAAGAGCAATACGAGGAGTTCCACGAGAGCGTTGTGCAATTTCAAGTGCGGAGTGGTGTTTAATCTCTTTATTGAGTTTTTTGGAAGCTTTAATAATAATTTGTGCTAACTCATCTGAGTTGTAGAAGTTCATTCTAAAGTTCATTCCAAATCTATCTCTAAGTGGGTTTGAAAGCATTCCTGCTCTTGTTGTTGCTCCAATTAGTGTAAAACGTGGTAAATCAATCTTAACACTTTGAGCAGCTGGTCCACTTCCTATTATTATATCGAGGCGAAAATCTTCCATTGATGGGTATAAAATCTCTTCAACTGCTGGTGAGAGTCTATGGATTTCATCTATAAACAAGATGTCTCCCTCTTCTAAATTTGTTAAAATTGCAGCTAAATCACCACTCTTTTCTATCATTGGTGCTGCTGTTACTTTTATGTTGCTATCCATCTCATTTGCAATAATTAGTGCAAGTGTAGTTTTACCCAAACCAGGAGGTCCATAAAAAAGTACATGGTCAAGTGATTCACCACGTTTTTTACTAGCTTCAATAAAAACACCTAAGTTTTTTTTGATTTTTTCTTGACCAATGTAGTCACTCCAAAGTTCAGGGCGTAGAGTAGTTTCGATACTCTGCTCAGCTTCAAACTTCTCTATCTCAACGATTCTCTCCATTAATATGTATGCTCACTAGAGGGAAATTGACGAGACTTCACCTCATTACTATACTTTTCAACGGACTCTTTTACATGTAAAGCTCCATCAAGATATTTTTTAACAAATTTTGGAGTAAACTCCTCAAAAAGTCCTAGCATATCTGAAAAGACTAGCACTTGTCCATCAACGCCATCTCCTGCACCAATTCCAACAACAGGAACTTTTACACTAGTAGCAATTCTTGAAGCAACTTCTGCTTTTACGCCCTCAACAATAATACAAAATGCACCTGCATTCTCAATTGCAACTGCATCTTCAATAAGCTTTTGAGCATCTTCTTCATCACGACCTTTAAACTTGTATCCGCCCTCTTTACGAACAGATTGTGGAAGAAGACCGATGTGACCACACACAGCTACTGCATTTGATGTTAAAAACTCAACAATATCTGCTTTTTCAGCCCCACCCTCTATTTTAATTGCATCACAAGTGGTTTGTTGAAAAACTTTTATTGCATTTTCAAGTGCAACCTCTTTGTTGTAATATGTTCCAAATGGCATATCGCAAATTATAAAGCTATTCTTAGCACCTCTACAGACTGCTTGTGTATGATAAATCATCTGCTCTAAAGTTGCACTCACAGTGTCATTTTTACCATTGAATGACATATTTAGACTGTCTCCAACTAAAATTATGTCAGCTGTTTCATCAAAAAGTTTTGCAAAAAGTGCATCATAAGCCGTTATCATAGTAAGTAGCTCACTACTCTTTGATTTTAAAATAGATGTTATTGTATGCTTTTTTCTCATATGTTTACCCAAATTTTTTTTTATTTTAACACACAAATACTGTTTAAAGAAGTTAGATGTCAAAAAGTGTTATAATTATTGACATTTGGAGTAGCAATGGGAATAAAAGATAGTCTTGAGCAGAAGTATGATTATGAAATACTAGATGAATTTTTAGACCACTTCTCAATGATGATGGATGTTATAGATTTGATTGTTATGGACTTAGATAAAGAGGAGATGTATAGACAAAGTGTTGATGAACTCTTTAGAACATTCCATAATATAAAATCAGCTACTGGCTATTTGAAGCTAACATCGATCACATCATTGTCTCAATTTGTTGAGAGCTTTTTAGAAGAGATGCGTCTTTTCAAAGGTCCAGCAAATGAAGAGACTATCTCTTGGCTTCTTAAAATTGGTGACATTTTTAAATCATGGCAAAAAGAGATAAGCAATAACGCTAAATCTTTAAGTAAAATTGACTACAAACTACTAAAATTACCCGATATGGAGTCGTAAAATTGAAAAAATTAGTTGCATACATTACATCTACATACCCTGAAAAATCATTTAGTATTGATTTGGCATTAGCTATGGCTGAGAGTGGAGTAGATTCAATAGAGTTAGGTGTTCCATTTTCAGACCCAGTTGCAGATGGAGCTGTTATTGAAAAAGCAAATCACATCGCATTAGAAAATGGATTTAAGTTTTCAGATTTATTAGATATTTCTGAAGTAATAGCACCAAAAGTAGATACCTTATGGATGGGTTACTTTAATCCATTTTTAAAGCATGGTATGAAAAAGAGTTTAGAAAAAGCTAATGAATTAGGCGTAAGTGGATTAATTATTCCAGACTTACCATATGAAGAGAGTAGTGCTTATGCTGATCTGTTTAGTTCAAACGGTGTATCAAACATCTCATTTGTTGCACCAACAGATAGCGACTCAAGAATAGAACATATTACAAAAAATGCACAAAAATTCATCTATTTAGTTGCTTACGCAGGAATTACAGGCTCAGGTAAAAGTGAAGATTTACAACAAATTTTAAGCTCAATTAAGTCACATACTCAAACACCAGTTTATGTTGGTTTTGGTGTGAATGAGAAGAGCGCATCATCTAAGATTATAGGTGCAGATGGAGTAATTGTAGGGAGTGCATTTGTAGATGTACTGCTTCAAGAGAGTTTAAATTACACTCAAAAAATTGAGCGTTGTTGTGAAATTGCTACAAATATTAAATCTATTATTAATGAGGCTGTATAGTGACTATTTTTGATGCAGTAATTTTAGGAATAGTAGAGGGAATAACAGAGTTTTTGCCTGTCTCATCAACAGCACATCTAATTTTGGTATCGCAACTTCTACATGTAGAACAAAATAGCTTTATGAACTCTTTTAATATTATTATTCAAATTGCACCAATCTTTTCTGTTATGATAATTTATAGAGATAGATTAATACAAAATTATGAGCTATGGAAAAAGCTGATAATATCTTTTATTCCAACTGGAGCAGTTGGCTTTTTGTTCCATAATCAAATTGAGCAATTTTTTCATGCAAACTCTACCATAGCACTGATGATTCTAACAGGTATGGCATTTTTGCTTGTAGAGTATTTTTTCAAAGAGAAAGAGCATTTTGTAAGTGATATAAACCAAGTTAGTACAAAACAAGCTATTTATGTGGGGCTATTTCAAGTATTGGCTTTAGTTCCAGGTGTTTCACGCTCTGGAAGTACAATTTTAGGTGGAGTTTTGGTTGGCTTAAAAAGAGATGTAGCTATGAGTTTCTCTTTTTTGCTAGCAATTCCAACAATGGGAGCTGCTAGTGGGTACATGCTTTTAAAGGAGTACTCAACTCTTAGTTTTGAACATTCGCTTTTACTAGCAGTTGGTTTTATTGTCTCTTTTATTGTTGGCTGGATTGCCATTAAGTCATTTTTAGCAATAGTCTCAAAATATAGTTTTGTACCATTTGGTTGGTATTTAGTGTTAGCTGGTCTCGCTTTTGGGCTACTTAATATTCAGATGTAGGGTTTAAAGTGAGTGAAACACAAGATAAAATTAAAAAACTAAATAAGCATAGTAAAAAGATAACTAGAGATTTTAATATGCTTGAGGGTTACATTAAACATATATCTTTTGTGAAGTCTCAAATAAAGATTCATGGTTTAAAAAGTAATGATTTAGAAGAGATTTTAGCCATGAATGATAATATAAGTGGAATATATAGTAAGTGTAAAGAGACGATGAGTCTAATGAATGAGGAGTTAGACTCAATACCTCTTGATGTTTTACATCAAAATGACTCTGTTATGATTCACTCTCCTGAATATATATTAGATTTATTAAAAGATTGTCATAAGGATAATTTTTACATAGCTGTTACAAAAATAGATAAATTAAAAGATGTAAAGTATAAAAAATCACTCAATAGAAAATTTTTAGACAATACAGGCAAACTACTTCTAAAAATATTTGCTGGAAAAGATTATGGTGCTTTTCATATATATTTCAAAAAAAGTTACAAATTAATAACTATTATAGAAGCAAAGCAAAAAGATAAAAATGAAGACATTAAACTTTTAAAACAGTATAGGGGGCTGTTTTCTAAAGATGTTGTGAGAAAATATTTTTATGATAAATATAAAAAAGATAGCTACATAGATCTATCTACTAATATTTTTTTAATAGATACAAAAGAGCATCTCATAAAAATATTGGAAAAAGATAGAGATTCTGTAGTAGAGTTGTAGTGAAGTCATTACTGTTTGTTGTAGCATTTTTAGGAGTTTTTGCTCTTTTAAATATGTACATCTCAAAAAGATTAATTGCTAAACTAGATGCTAAAGATAGAACAAAAAAACTTTTTAGACTATTTTTGATTCTGAATTTTGTAGGAATTATCTTATATATGGTGGGACGTTACTACGCCAACATGCCAAACACTCTCTATTTTCTCTTTTCACTCCCTATTGGAGTACTCTTTTTACTCTTTTGCACAGCAGTTATTTACGACATTTTAAGAACTACATGTACATATATTCCAATCTCTACACAAAGAAGACTATTTTTTAAAAAGTCATTAGATATTTCATCTTTATTAGTAGCAACTGCTCTTAGTGCAAAAGGAGTTTATGAAGCGACTGTTTTAAGAGTTGAAGATGTTGTAGTTAAAATTAAAAACCTTAAACATAATTACAAAATTGTGCAACTTAGCGACATTCACATAGGTGGCTTGGTTGATGCTACATACATTAAAAAGATGGTTCATACAGTAAATGAATTAAAACCAGATGTAGTCGTGATTACTGGCGATATTATTGATGTAGATATTTCAAACGCTTCAAAGGCTCTTTATGAACTTTCACAATTAAAAAGCAGATATGGAACATATGCAGTAGTTGGTAATCATGAGTATTTTCATGGAATTACACAGATAATTAGTGCGCTAAATGCAGTTGGTATAAAAGTTTTAGAAAATGAGTCTATTTACATCGGAAAAGAGAAAGAGGGGTTTAACTTAGTAGGTGTTTATGATGTGTTTGGCTACAGGGTTAATCATCACATACCAGACATTAACAAAGCACTAGAAAATATTGAGAGCAGTTCACCAACAATTTTACTAGCACATCAACCAAGATTTATAGATGAGGTTGAAAATAGGGTAGATTTAATGCTAAGTGGACACACTCACGGAGGTCAACTCTACCCATTTAGAGCTTTGGTAAAATTACAACAGCCCTACATCGATGGGCTTCACCAACACAACAAAAATCTACAAATTTATGTTAATAAAGGAGCAGGTTTTTGGGGACCACCTATGAGGCTAGGCGCTAGTAGTGAAATTACTCAAATTAGAGTTAATGCTAGTTAATCATTTGCATAATCTTTAGTTGCATCAGAGATTGATTTTTTTGTGTCACTCCATGTTTTTTCACTTCCATCTTTAACTTCATCCCAAGTCTCCTTGGTTCCATCTTTAACTTTATTCCAATTTTTTTTGTTACCCTCGTTAATGTTATGCATATTATTTTTAAACTCACTCTTAGAGCAACCAGTTGTTAAAAGTAGTGCAACTACTGCTATTGAAATATATTTCATCAATTAACCTTTTTTTGAATTCTATTATTGTATTATTTTAATATTTAAAATAAAGGTATATTTGATGGTAACAACAGAAATTTTAAAGCAAAAAATTATAGATGGTCTAAATTTAGAAGATATGAGCGTAGATGACATTGATGATAATATGGCACTTTTTGGTGATGATGGATTAGGACTTGACTCTGTTGATGCAATTGAATTAACACTAATTTTAGAAAAAGAGTTTAGTGTTAAAGTTACTAATATGGCAGAAGCAGAAACAATTTTTGCATCTTGTAGCTCACTAACTTCTTACATTAATGAACAGCTAGGAAATAGTTAATTAGTTTATGAAAAAATTTAACCTACCACACAAAAAACCAGTTAGATTTGCACAAGCTATAATTGAAAAAGATGAAAATAGCGCATTAGTAAGAGTAGAGTTTGAGACCACTCCCTCTCTTGCTATGGTTGTAGAAAGCGCTGCGCAAAGTGTTGGTGCTTTTGGTGATGGTGGTGTAAAAGTTGGGTACTTAGTATCAATGTCTAAAGTAGAGCTTCTATCTAAATTGCACTCACTACATTACGATATGAAAATAGAAAAAGAGCACACTTTTGATTCATTAAACTACATCAATTTCAAACTTTACGAAGAGAAAGAAATTGTTGCAACAGGTACTTTTGTGCTGATGGTGCCATAAGGATTTGAGATGATAGAGGGTATTTATAGGCTAATTTCAAAAGATGAGAATAGTGCAGTAGTAGAGCTAAGTGACAAAAAACATCCCATATTCAAAGCGCATTTTCCAACACAACCAATTTTACCAGGATTTATTCATTTTGAAATTGTAAGCGAACTCTTTGAGATAGAAATTACAAGCATTAAAAAAGCAAAATTTATGAAGAGTGTTCTTCCAAATGAGACACTTAAATATGAAAAAAATGGTAACAAGTTTAAAGTTTTAAGAGATAGTGAGCTGGTAGCTAGTTTCAGTTTATGAGTTGTGTTGTTGTACCTGTATATAACTCGCCTTACATACAAGAGGTGGTTGAAGATGTGTTAAGTCATGGCTACAAAGTAATTGTTGTAGATGATGGCTCAGACATTGAAGTAAGGTTAGATGCTCTACATGTAGAGCTTATTAGGCACTCTAAAAACATGGGAAAAGGCGAAGCAATTTTAAGCGGAGCTAAAAGAGCAAAAGAGTTGGGTTACATCTCATTTGTTACAGTAGATGCAGATAAACAGCACCTTGCACATGAAATTGTAAAACTAATAGATGCCTATAGTGATGGCACAATAGTGATAGGAAATCGTGATTTCAGTTCTAAAAATGTACCAAAAAGCTCAAAATTTGGAAGAGCTTTTAGTAATTTTTGGGTTAAACTAGAGACACTAAAATCACTAGGAGATACTCAAAGTGGCTTCAGACTCTACCCAACAACTATACTAGATTTAAACATTAAAAACAGAAGATTTGACTTTGAAATAGAGGTTCTAGCTCTTCATGTTTATGCAAAAGGGAGCATTCTTGACGTAGAAGTAGAGTGCTACTACCCACCACAAGATGAAAGAATTTCTCATTTCGACAAACTCCATGATAACATCAGAATCTCATTAGTTCATACAAGGCTATTAATTCAAAGGTACTTGTTTTTTAGGGGTTGGTTGTGGAATTAATGTATATCTGAATTTATATACGCTAATGACCCATGAAATACACCTAAAATATCTATAGTTTCAGTATCTTTAATTAAGTGGGA
>JAYEGD010000270.1:0-8864 GCA_034658915.1 Campylobacterota bacterium
GCACTTAACAAATACTCATGCTCATCACTTTGTCCATCAATAACAATTTGAGTAGTTGAACCAACCATTTCGCTTAAGCTTTTTACTCTACATGTAGTAGCTACTTCACCTAAAACCTCTGCTCGCTTTACTATTGTCTCAGCATCAATTTTTGCATCTTCCATTGTGTATGCTTGTGTATCTTCTTCATCTGAATACTCAAACACATTTACTCTATCAAACCCAAAGTTTTCACAAAAATCTCTCATCTGTTCAAACATCTCTTCACTCTCATAAGGGTGTCCAACAATAAAACTTGTTCTAATAAATGAGTCTGGAAGTGACCTCATATACTCTAACAAAGAGAGTGTCTTTTCATACCCAAAACCACGCTTCATAATGCGTAACATATCATCATTGATGTGTTGAATTGGCATATCAAAATAGTTGTGAAAAATATCACTTTTTGCAATGTTTTGAAGCAGTTTAAGAGTTGTTGTTGATGGGTAAAGGTAGAGTATTCTTGCACTTTTTACGCCATCAATTAACTCAATACGCTGAATTAAAAGGCTTAAACCATCTTTTATGTTTTGGTCACGCAAATATGAGCTAGAGTCTTGTGAAATAAAACTAAAGTCATAATAACCCTGCTGTACAAGCTTTTCAACTTCAAGTGCAATAGAGTCAAGTGTCCTTGAGTTAAGCTTACCTTTAAAAGATGGAATTGCACAAAAACTACAATCTTGGTTGCACCCCTCAGAGAGTTTGATGTAAGCGTGATAAGTTGAGCCTGTAATAACACGCTCAGCCCCATCTATTAAATAGACATCTTCGCTAAAACGACTCTCACGCTCAGCTAACAGTTTGTCAATATTCTCGTAATCTCCAACACCTGTAAAGATATCCACCTCGCTCAACTCTTTTGAAAGCTCCTCTTTGTAACGCTCACTCAAACACCCCGCCATAACAAGTAAAGAGTCCTCTTTTCTATTAGCATCGAGATCTAAAACTGTATTTAGTGACTCTTGTTTAGCTGCTTCAATAAATCCACATGTATTTACAATAATTACATCAGCTTCGCTCTCATCATTAGTCATTTCATAACTTTTAAGACGACCAAGCATTACCTCGCTATCGACAAGATTTTTATTACACCCTAATGAGACAATGTGAAGTTTTTTTTGCATATTTTAACCTAACTATTTTTTTAGTAACTATTCAGCACGTAAAATGAGCAAAGCCCATTTTGCTACGTTAACACTAGGTTTCTCTCAGCGAAAAGCTCAAATCACTAGTGATTTTGACTATTTTTTCATAGATGTTGAATGTTTACTTTTTTTATATCTAATGTTACCACACTTTTTCATCTCTCTAAAAGAAAGTCTCTTTATCAAAGAGCAGTAGCATCTTAATTGCGTGAAGAGTGCTTTGTTCTTGGATATATGTTCTATTTCCATGCAACTCTAAGAGTTGGTTTGTGTGCTGTTTTTTACCTCTTACACTTACATAAACAGTTCCAACTGGCTTATATTCACTTCCTCCATCTGGACCTGCTATTCCACTTATTGATATTGCGTAATGGGAGTCTGAAACATTCATAACTCCATCACTCATCTCATCCACAATCTCGCCACTTACTACTCCAAACTTTTCAATATTCTCTTCACTAACTGCTAGCCAATTTGATTTTAACTCATTTGAATATGTGATTAATGAGCCATTAAAAACAGAGCTTACACCACTAATTGCTGTGAATTTTGAAGCTAACAGTCCACCTGTGCAACTCTCAGCAAAAGATATTTTGTAGTTGTTTTGAAGAAGTCTCTCATTTATGTATGCAACTATGTTTGAAGCTCCTACTATTTTGCTAGGAAGTAGCTGTTTAGCTGAGGCAATAAATTGATTTATATTTCCATATTTAGTTCCATCAATATTGACTTGTATCCAGCCATCTATTATAGTTGTGTAGTATAAAATAGTGTCATAAGTTTGAGAAAGTGGTTCTAGTAGGATTTTAGAGCTTACAATATCCTCTTCAAAAATATGTATTGTTGCACTTCTATTAACATTTTTTATTAAAATAGTAGGTAGTTTGTGTGCAGTTGCAGTTTGAATAATGTTTAAAACTGCATCTTTATAATTCAAAAGATAGCTATCTTTTTCATAGAGTGAGGTGTGTGATGGTAGCAAAATACCATCTTTTAAAACTTGATTATCTGATGTAATAGTGCATAAGAGTTTGCCTATAATACTAAAAGTTGATTTTGTAGTTAAAATAACAATATTCACTCTCTCTAGTAGAATTTTTTCAAGAAATAAAAATAGAGAGTTATCTGATTCATTAAAAAAATTCATAGATGAAATTTGACCCAATCTCTCTTCAATTTCATCTCTTGAGTAGTCTTGAAAAGCTCTATCATAAGAGAAGTTTCTGCCTATGTATATGAGGTGTGTTTTCATTATTTAATCACTTTTTAACGATATTATAGCATTATATGCACAATCCATCATAGTATCTATTTCACTACATGTAATGATGTATGGTGGCATAAAATAGACAATATTTCCAAGTGGTCTTATGAGTACGCCATTTTTTAACCCATACTGATGAATTTTCAACCCTACTCTATCTTTTGGATCAAAATTTTGCAACTCAACTGCTGCAATCATTCCAGTTTGACGGATTGATTTTACATTTTCTAGTGAGCTGAATTTTTGTAATTTTTCATTCATATACTCTATTAAAACTCTATTTTTCTCTATGGTTTTCTCATTTTCAAAAATATCTAGTGTTGCATTTGCTGCACTACATGCAAGTGCATTTCCTGTATAACTATGAGAGTGTAAAAATGCTTTGTTTAATCCATAATCGCAATAAAAAACATTGTAAATTTCATCAGTTGTCAAAACAACAGAGAGTGGCAGATACCCACCAGTTAAACCTTTTGAAAGTACTAAAAAATCTGGAGATATGTTGGCACTTTCACATGCAAACATATAGCCTGTTCTTCCAAACCCTACTAACACTTCATCTGCAATTAGGTGAATGTTGTATTTTGTACATAAGTCACGAGCCAATTCTAAATAGTGTGGATGGTACATATGCATTCCACCAGCTCCTTGAACTAACGGCTCTAAAATAAGAGCAGAAATCTCTTCATTTTTCTCAATAAAGAGTTCCTCTAGCCCTTTTGCTGCCTCTTTTGCAGCTTCTATGCTTTGATCTTTTGGTACTGGTGTTTGAACAGAGCGAATAAGCAGAGGCTCATATGTCTCTTTATATAGCTCTACATCGCCCACACTAAGCGCACCAATAGTCTCTCCATGATAACTATTTTTCAAAGAGACAAAGAGACTTTTTTCACGACCTTGATTTTTATGAGCATGATAGCTCATTTTAAGTGCAACCTCTACTGCACTTGAGCCATTATCTGCATAGAAACATTTTTGCAATCCATCTGGTGTTATTTTCACTAATCTTTGTGAGAGTGTCACTATGCTTTGATGTGTAAAGCCTGCAAGAATAACATGCTCTAAAGTCTCAAGTTGCTCTTTTATTTTTTCATTAATATACTCATTTGTATGACCAAATATATTTACCCACCAACTACTAATCGCATCAATATAGCTATTTCCCTCAAAATCATTCAAATATATTCCATTCGCATTTGCAATTGGAGTAAGAGGTAAAAACTCATGATCTTTCATCTGTGTACATGGATGCCAAATAACTTCTAAATCTTGTGCAGCAATAGTCTCATTATTCATAGTAAACCCTTTCTAAGTGCCTTATTCATCAACTTTTAACCTTAAAAATCGTAAAATAAGCTAATTTTTAAAATTTGAGGAAGTATAACGTATGATTACTTGGATGCAACACAATAAAAAATACCTTATTGTCACTATATGGATTTCAACAATAGCATTTATTGGTGCTGGTTTTGTTGGCTGGGGGCAGTACAGCTATGGAGATAAAAGCGGATCAGTTGCTAAAGTTGGAGAAGTTGAAATCTCTATTAGACAGATGCAACAAGCCTACGGAACACTTTACTCAAAATATAATCAGATGTTTCAAGGTAATTTTGATTCTGAAAAAGCAAAAATGTTTCAATTAGAAAAACAAGCATTTACACAACTTTACAACCAAGCACTACTTGAAAATGTAGCTAAAAACTACAACTTAACAGTTAGTGACAAAGAGCTAGTAGATGCATTAGCAAAACAAAAAATGTTTTTCAAAGATGGAAAATTTGATGTCGAGATTTATAAATCTATTTTATCTCAAAATAATCTAACAATGAGTGACTATGAATCAGACGTTAGACTCTCTTTGTTAATTCAAAAAGTAATCAACCTCTATAAGCCAAAGAGTACACCCTTAGAAGTAGAGTCAATTACAAAAGCACTTAGTATTGCAGACAAAATTAACTACAAAATTTTAACTAGTAGCGATATTAAAGTAGATGTAGATGATGCGAAACTAAAAAAGTATCACTCGGAGCGTTCAGCACAGTTTACTCTTCCACCATCTTATGAGGTAGAAGTTATTGAACAACTCCCCTTAGATGTAGAGTTTGGTGATGAGGAGATTAGTGAGTACTACACTGCAAATAAACAAAAATTTGCAAATGAAAATGGCGTAATAAGAGCCTTAGAAGAGGCAAAAAGCGAAGTTGTTAAAGAGTTAAGAAAATTAGCAACAAAAAAAGCTGCACTTAAACAGTACATTGGTTACAAAAAAAGCAAGCTTGATGAGAGTGTAAAAAAAGAGATAGTTACAATTAGTGAAATCTCTAACCCTTATGGTGTTGAAATTTTAGAAGAGGTAAAAAAGTTAACTCCAACTTCACCATTTATGAAGCCCAAAAGTATTGATGAAAGTTTTGTTACAATCAAACTAATCTCTACAAATCCATCAGCTCAAAAGAGTTTTGAACAAGCCTATAATGAAGTAAAAGCTATCTATATTGAAGATATGAAAGATGAAAAACTTCAAAAATTAGCTGAAAATTCAGTTGCAACTTTTAAAGGAACAACTTCAGATTTCATTACTATTGAGACTAAAGATGCAATTAAATCACTTAATGAAAATGAGAATCAAGAGTTTGTAAAAGCACTATTTACACAGAAAAATAGAAGAGGAATAATAAGGTTAACTAAAGAAAAAATTGTTTTGTACGATATTGTGGAACAAAATTTGCTTAGTGATATACAAAGTCAAGAAGAGGGAGCATTAAACATGAAAACCCAGATGTTTGATGCTGGTATTATTAAGCTTCTTGAGAAAAAGTACCCTGTACAAAAATATATGGAAGGAATATAGTTGAATAAAAGTGTTCTAGCTATTGATATTGGCTCAACAAAAATATGTGCAATTATTGCAGAGATAGATGAACTCGGCAATATTCTTATTGTTGGTAGTGGTACATCAAAAGCTCAAGGTCTTAAAAAAGGCAGCATAACTACCATTGATTTAGCAGCTAAATCTATCAAAAATGCCATTAGTGATGCAAAACGTGTCGCTGGAATAGACTTAAAGAGTGCAATTGTATCTATCTCTGGAGCATACACTAAAAGCATTAACTCTAGTGGTGTTGTAAATATTCCAAACAAAGAGGTCTCTATTAAAGAGATTGAGCGCGCTATGCACTCATCTTTATATAATGCTAATATTTTAAATGAGTATGAAGTTTTACATGTATTTCCATACAACTTTAAAGTAGATGAACAAGACTTCATAGAAGACCCACTTGGAATGAATGCTTCACGCCTAGAGGTTGAAACGCATGTAGTAACTACACAAAAATCTACACTAAACAACCTTAAAAAAGCAGTAAGAATTGCTGGAATAGAGGTTGATGGGGTGCTACTAAGTGGATACGCTTCTGCAATAGCAATTTTAAATGATGATGAGAGAGAACTAGGCGTTGGCGTTGTAGATATGGGTGGTAGCACAAGTAATATTATTATACATGCTGGTAACTCAATTAGATATAACGACTTTTTAGGAGTTGGCTCTAACCATATTACAAGCGACTTATCTATGGCACTGCATACTCCACTTACATCTGCTGATGATGTTAAAATTAAGTATGGAACTCTATCTCAATCTTCAAATGACTTAATTGAACTTCCAATCATTGGAGATGCAGACAATACTCATGAGGTATCTTTGGAAGTAGTATATAATGTAATATATGCTCGTGCTGAAGAGACGCTAATGATTATTGCACAATCCATTGAAAAATCACAACTTAAAGAGTCTATGGGTGCAGGAATTATTCTTACAGGTGGATTTACAAAAATAGAGGGAATAAGAGATTTAGCAGTAGCAATTTTTGACAATATTCCAGTTCGCGTTGCAGCACCTGATGATATAAATGGGCTTTTTGATACAATGAAAGACCCTAGTTACTCAACAGTTATTGGTCTTGTTAAGTACTCTGCTGGAAAAATAACACCTTATGAAATTGATGTAAATAGAAATATGAGATATCTAGGCGAAGACCCAACTCAAAGTGAACCAATTGCACTAGGAGACATAAATAGAGCCTTTGATACCGAAATCCCTAAAGTAAAGACCAAAATAAACGATACTCTACACAATGATTTAGAAGAAGACAAAATGATCTCAATTCCAACTGAGAGCAAAAAGAAAAACGATGAAGCTGGCGGTGTTTCCAAATTTTGGAACTGGGCGACACAATTATTTTAATTAAAAAAGTTTAAGGAGTTAACATGGAACCATTTTCAATAGAAGAGACAACATTCAAAACAGGCGCTAGAATAGTTGCCGTAGGCGTAGGCGGCGGCGGCGGAAATATGATTGGTCATATGCTAAAAGAGGGTGTTGAGGGTATTGAGATGGCTATTGCTAACACAGATGCTCAAGTTCTACACGATAGTAAATCTCAAACTAAAATACAACTAGGTCATAAGCTAACTAAGGGTCTTGGTGCTGGAATGAAGCCAGAAGTTGGTAAAGAGTCTGCACTAGAGAGCTATGAAGAGATTAAAAATGCACTTATGGGCGCTGATATTGTCTTTATTGCTGCTGGCTTGGGTGGCGGAACTGGAACTGGTGCGGCACCTGTAATTGCACAAATTGCTAAAGAGGTTGGCGCATTAACTGTTGCAGTTGTAACAAAACCATTTATGTTTGAGGGTCGCAAACGTAGTAAATTAGCAGAGGCTGGATTAGCTGAGCTTAAAAAAGAGAGTGACTCTATTGTTGTAATTCCTAATGATAAACTTCTCTCTATTATTGATAGAAAATTAGGGATGAAAGAGAGCTTTAAAATGGTAGATAGCATTTTAGCTCAAGCTGTAAGTGGTACAAGTGGACTGATTTTATCTCATGGAGAAAATGACATCAATCTTGACTTTGCTGACTTGAAAACAGTAATGAACCATAGAGGCATGGCTCTTATGGGGGTTGGTGAACATCAAGGCGAGAGTGCTGCGTATGAAGCTATAAAAAGTGCAATAGAATCACCACTTCTTGATAATATGTCAATTAATGGTGCAATGGGTGTTCTTGTACACTTTTCAATTCACCCAGACTTCTCTCTTTTAGATATTAGTGAAGCTATGGAAGTAGTTCATGATAGTGCAGATGAAGAGGCAGAAGTAATTTTTGGTACAACAACAGATGAGACAATTCCTACAGATTTTGTACGCATTACACTTGTTGCAACTGGATTTGAGAAAGAGTTAAACCAAGGTGCAAACAATGATGCTCATGTTCCATCAGAGCCAATCATGAAACCTCGCTCAATTGTTCGTACTCAAATGGTAATGAATGGTGATATTTCAGAAGACTTCTTAGATGTTCCAACATATATGAGAAATCAAAGAGATTAAGGTAATACTTTAACTTCTTAACTTAAACTTTTAAATGTGGTTTATACCTTTGCAATGAAAGTTGCAAAGTTTGCCCACTGAAAAATGACCTCACAACTTTTAAAACCACATCTTTTCATCATAGTAATATTCTCATTAACAGAGTAAGGAACTAAAACATTCTCTAATGCTTCACGTTTTTGCATAATCTCATACTCACTATAGCCTTGAGTTTTTTTAAAGTCATAGTAGCAGTCAATTAGCTCTTTATTCAACTGCTTATCTTCACTAATTATCTTCTCACTAAAAATAAATACGCCATCTTGACTTAAAGATGAAGCTATGTTTTTTACTAATGTGTCACGTTCTAAAGGTCTAATAAATTGTAGAGTATAATTACTTGTAAATACTTTGGCATTTTTATATTCATAGTTTAAAATATCTGCATTAATTAAATGAATTCTTGAGTTGTAAATATCTATCTTTTTTTGAGCATGTGAGAGCATTGCATCTGAAGTGTCAAGACCTATACATGTAATACTTTTTTCACATGCACGCTCTACTTCTAAAAGCATAGTTGCAGTAGAACAACCAAGATCATATACAGTCTCATTATCATTTAAATTTTTAATAGCAAAATATTTTGTAATATCTTGTGACTCTTTATAAAATGGAACTGAACGTCTTAACATATCATCAAAAACCGCTGCTACATCTTCATCAAACTCAAACTGCTTTTTGATTGGTTTATTAAATACTTTATCTTTTTCTATAATTGAGTCCTTTTGAGATATTTTATGACATTGTACATAATTTGTGTTAAAATACAAAAAAATTAGATAATTGATATTACGCGTAAAAAAATTCTTTAAATCTCGAAAACAGAGTTTTCGTAGCTTTAGGGGGTTGTAGGGACGCTCGCGTCCCTGCCACTAAAACGGACAAGTTCGTTTTAGTGCGTAAAATCAGTACGAGGTAATAAAATGCAAAAAATGTGGTCTGGAAGATTTAGTGAGAGTAGCTCTTCGCTATTAGAAAATTTT